>JBLMVT010000554.1:0-6664 GCA_050256835.1 Betaproteobacteria bacterium
GGCAAGGGCAGCACCGAGAACAGCAACGACTTCTCCGGCACGATCACCGCCAGCGTGATCGAGGTGCTGCCCAACGGCCACCTCGTCATCGCCGGCGAGAAGCAGGTCGGCGTCAACCACAACGTCGACGTGCTGCGCTTCTCGGGTCAGGTCGACCCGCGCACCATCCAGCCGGGCAACGTCGTCGCCTCGGCGCAGGTCGCCAACGTGCGCATCGAGAACCGCGGCCGCGGCCAGCAGGCCGAGGCGCAGGGCATCGGCTGGCTGGCGCGCTTCTTCCTCAACGTCCTGCCGCTGTAAGACCGCCATGCGACTGCACCCCGACACGCTCGTCCGCTGGCTCGCGCTGGCGGCCTTCACCTGCGCCAGCGCCGCCGTCTGGTGGCCCTGGCCGGCGCATGCCGCGCGCATCAAGGAGCTGGCGTCGGTGCAGGGCGTGCGCAGCAACGCGCTGGTCGGCTACGGGCTCGTCGTCGGCCTCGACGGCACCGGCGACCAGACCACGCAGACGCCGTTCACGACGCAAAGCCTCGCGGCGATGCTGCAGCAACTCGGCATCACGGTGCCGGCCGGCACCAACATGCAGCTCAAGAACGTCGCCGCGGTGATGGTCACCGCGCAGCTGCCGGCGTTCGCGCAGCCGGGCCAGCCGATCGACGTCGTCGTCTCGTCGCTGGGCAACTCCAAGAGCCTGCGCGGCGGCACGCTGATCGCCGCGCCGCTGAAGGGCGCCGACGGCCAGATCTACGCGATCGCGCAGGGCAACGTCATCGTCGGCGGCGCCGGCGCGGCGGCCGGCGGCTCGAAGGTGCAGATCAACCACTTGAGCGCGGGCCGCATCCCGGCCGGCGCGACGGTCGAGCGCAGCGTGCCGACGCCGCTCGCGCAGGGCACGGTGCTGCAGCTCGACCTGAACAGCGCCGACTTCGACACCGCGCGCCAGGTCGCCGCGGCGATCAACGCGCGCAAGGGTGCCGGCACGGCGCAGGCGCAGGACGGCCGCGTGGTCGCGGTGCGCATGCCCGAGTCGGCCGATGCGCGCGTCGCCTTCCTCGCCGACATCGAGAACCTCGACGTGACGCTGGCCGTGCCGGCAGCCAAGGTGGTGATCAACGCGCGTACCGGCTCGGTGGTGATGAACCAGGCGGTCACGCTGGCGGCCTGCGCGGTCGCGCACGGCAACCTGTCGGTGACGATCAGCACGACGCCGGTGATCAGCCAGCCCAGCGCGCTGTCGCGCGGCGGCGAGACCGTGGTGGCGCAGAAGAGCGACATCGCCATCACCCAGCAGGGCGGCTCGCTGGTGCAGATGAACGCGGGCAGCCAGCTCGCCGACGTGGTGAAGGCGCTGAACGCGCTCGGCGCCACGCCGCAGGACCTGCTCGCCATCCTGCAGGCGATGAAGTCGGCCGGCGCGCTGAACGCCGAACTCGAGGTGATCTGATGATCGCGGCGTCTGCCGGTCTCGCGGGCGACGCGCGCTCGATCGACGCGCTGAAGTCGCGCGCCGCCGCCGACCCGAAGGCCGCGATCAGGGAAGCGGCGAAGCAGTTCGAGGCCCTGTTCATGCAGGAACTGGTGAAGAGCATGCGCCAGGCGACGCAGTCGTCGGGGCTGCTCGACAACCAGGGCACGTCGCTCGGCACCGAGCTGCTCGACACCCAGCTCGCCGGCAAGCTGGCCGGGCTGCCGGGCGGGCTGTCGGACGTGATCGCGCGCCAGCTCGAACGACAGATGGGAACGCCGGCGGACCCGGCGGCCGACGCCGCGGCGGGAGGCACGGCGAAGATCCCGACCGTGCAGGCCGCCTTCGTGCAGCAGCACCGCGCGGCGGCGCAGGCGGCCGCCGCCGAGAGCGGGATCCCGGCGGCGTTCATGCTCGGCCAGGCCGCGCACGAATCGGGCTGGGGCCGGCACGAGATCCGCAATGCCGACGGCAGCAGCTCGCACAACCTGTTCGGCATCAAGGCCGACGCCTCGTGGAAGGGTGCCGTCGCCGAGGTGACGACGACCGAGGTGGTCGACGGCGTCGCGCGCAAGGTCGCCGGGCGCTTTCGCGCCTACGCCAGCGACGCCGAGTCGTTCCGCGACTACGCGCGGCTGATCGCCGGCTCGCCGCGCTACCAGCAGGCCTATGCGCAGGCGGTGTCGCAGGCGGCCAGCGCCGCTTCCGGCGCCCAATACGCGGCCGGCCTGCAGCGCGCGGGCTACGCCACCGACCCAGCCTACGCCGACAAGCTGGCGCGCGTCATCAACACCACGCTGCGGCTGCAGCGCGCCAGCGGTGTGACGTCATGAGGTCACCGACACCGTTCACGCTGCGGGCCGAGCGCCGGGCCGCTCCCAAGCCGGCCCGCGCCCCCTCGGGGGACCGGCCGACCTACTCGTCGGACGAGGGGCAGTCATGAGCACTTCTTTGCTGTCGCTCGGGACGCGCGCCATGTTCGCCAGCTACGCGGCGCTGCAGACGACCGGGCAGAACATCTCCAACGCCAGCACGCCGGGCTATTCGCGCCAGCAGGTCGAGCTGGCGTCGGCCGGCGGCCAGCAGACCGGCAGCGGCTTCTTCGGCAAGGGCGTCGACGTGCAGTCGGTGACGCGCGCGCACGACCAGTTCCTGACCCGCGAGGCGACCACCTCGCGCGCCATTGCCGCCGGCGACGCCGCGCGCCAGACCCAGCTCGACCGCCTCGAGCAGGTGTTCGGCACCGGCGAGGCGGGGCTGGGCTACGCCGCCGGCCAGCTGCTCAACGCCTTCGTCGACGTCGCCAGCAACCCGCAGGACCTGTCGGCGCGCCAGGTCGTGCTCGGCCGCGCCGACGAACTGGCGGCGCGCTTTCGCGATGCCGGCGGCCAGCTCGATGCGCTGCAGGCCGGCGTCGCCGACGACCTGAAGACTTCGGTGGCGACGGTCAACTCGCTGGCGCAGCGCATCGCCCAGGTCAACGACCAGATCGCCAAGGCCGGCAGCAGCCAGCCGCCCAACGACCTGCTCGACCAGCGCGACTCGCTGATCGGCCAGCTTGCCGACCTGGCGCAGGTCACCACGGTGGCCGCCGACGACGGCACGCTCAACGTCTTCATCAGCGGCGGCCAGCGGCTGGTGCTCGGCGCGCAGGCGTCGCAGCTGACGACGGTGGCCGACCCCTACGACCCGGCACGGCTGCACGTTGCGATGCAGGACGGCGCGACGCAGCGCATCCTGCCCGACGCCAGCTTCGGCGGCGGTTCGATCGCCGGCCTGCTGCGGTTCCAGGGCGACGACCTCGTCACCGCGCGCAACCTGCTCGGCCAGATGGCCGCCGCGCTCGCCGCCGAGGTCAACCGGCAGCAGTCGCTCGGCCTCGACCTGCGCCAGCCGCCGGGCAGCGGCGCGCCGCTGTTCGCGCTCGCCGGCCCGCAGGCGCTGGCGGCGTCGACCAACAGCGGCGGCGCCGCGGTCGCGCTGACCGTGACCGACGCGACGCAGCTGCAGGCCAGCGACTACGAGCTGCGCGCCGACCCGTCGGGCACGCCGGGTTCGTACCAGCTCACGCGCCTGGCCGACGCCAAGGTCAGCACGATCACCTCGGGCGCCGTCGTCGACGGCATGCGCATCGACATCGGTCCGCCGGCGCCGGCCGCCACCGACCGCTTCCTGCTGCGCCCGGTCGCATCGGCCAGCGGCAGCCTGCGGCGCGTGCTCGACGACCCGCGCGGCATCGCCGCGGCGTCGCCCGTCACCGGCACGCTCGGCGCGACGAACACCGGCAGCGCGAGCATCGCCGCGCTCGGCGTCACCGACGCGAGCTACGACCCGAGCCTGAAGGCGCGCATCGCCTTCACCTCGGCGAGCGGCGACTACACGTGGCAGCTGCTCGACGCGGGCAACAGCGTCGTCGGCAGCGGCAGCGCGACCTGGAGTGCCGGCCAGCCGATCGTGCTGAACGGCGTCAGCCTGCAGCTCGCCGGCGTGCCGGCGTCCGGCGACACGGTGGCGATCGACCCGACGGCCTACCCGGCCGCCAACAACGGCAACGCGCTCGCGCTGGTCGCGCTGCGCGACGCGAAGATCGTCGGCGGCGCCTCCGTCACCGACGCCTATGCGAGCGCTATCGGCGCGATCGGCGTGCGCGTGCAGAGTGCCAAGGCGGCTGCAGAAACGAGTGCGAGCGTCGCCTCGGCCGCCGAATCGGCGCGCGCCAACCAGGCCGGCGTGAACCTCGACGAGGAAGCCGCGCGCCTGATGCAGTACCAGCAGGGCTACCAGGCCGCGGCCAAGGTCCTGCAGGTGGCGCAGACCGTGTTCGACTCGCTGCTGCAGGCGACGGGCCGTTGAGGAGAGACACGACCATGCGCATCGCCACCGCCAATGCCTACGACGGCGCGCTCGACACGCTGACCCGCCAGCAGGCCGAGCTGTCGCAGGTGCAGGCGCAGATCAGCAGCCAGAAGCGCGTCGCCCGCGGCAGCGACGATCCGGCCGCGGCGGCGCGCGCCGAGCGTGCGCTGGCCGGCGTGGCGCGCACCGAGGCCAACCAGCGCGCGCTGGACGCCAGCCGCAACGCCACCACGCAGGTCGAGAGCGCGCTCGGCGACGCCACCGACCTGCTACAGCAGGCTCGCGAGGCGCTGGTCGCCAGCGGCAACGCCAGCTACAGCGACGCCGAGCGGCTGTCGCTGGCCGCGCAGATCCGCAGCATCCGCGCCCAGCTGTTCGCGGTGGCCAACCGCGACGACGGCGCCGGCGGCTACCTGTTCGGCGGCCAGGGTTCGAGCGCACCGCCGTTCGTCGACGCGCCGGGCGGCGTGCGCTACGCCGGGACGGCGGGCACGATGGTCGCCGCCGACCCCGACGGCATGCCGCTGGCGACCGACGGCGGCGCGACCTGGCTGGCCGCGCGCACCGGCAACGGCGTGTTCGAGACCGCCGCGGTGGTCGACAACGGTACCGCCTGGATCGACGCCGGCCGCGTGACCCAGCCGTCCGCCGTCACCGGGTCGACGTACACCATCGCCTTCGCCGTGGCCGGCGGCAGCACCACCTACTCGATCCTGAAGGACGGCAACCCGACCGCGCAGACCGGCCTGCCGTACACCAGCGGGCAGGCGATCGAGGTCGACGGCGAATCGGCCGTCGTCAGCGGCCAGCCGGCCGACGGCGACACGTTCGAACTGCGGCCGTCGACTCCGAGCCTGTCGGTGTTCGACGTGCTCGACCGCGTCGCCGCACAGCTCGCGACGACCGGTCGCAACGGCGGGCAGATCCAGCAGGCGACGAGCGCCGGCCTGCGCGACGTCGATGCCGTGCTCGGCCGGCTGTCGTCGGCGCGCAGCGCGGCCGGCGATGCGCTCAACCGCATCGACGCGGCCACCGGTCGGCTCGACGCGCAGTCGGTCGCGCTGAAGGCCGAGCGCTCGAGTGCGGAAGATTTGGACATGGTGCAGGCGATCTCGGACTTCCAGACGCGGCAAACGGGCTACGATGCCGCGCTCAAGGCGTACTCGATGGTCCAGCGGCTGTCGCTGTTCCAGTACCTGGGTCCCTGAGCGTCGTCCCCGCCGTGCCCGTTCCCCTGTCCACGCGCCGCCGCGAGGCGCGAGCATGAGCAGTCCCGACCTCCCGATCCTCGGCCAGGTCGCGCTCGGCTACTCGCCGATGATCGACCGTACGCGCAACGTCGTCGCCACGCGGCTGACGCTGTTCCCGCTGCGCGCCGACAGCGCGCTCGACGTCGCCGAGCTGCTCGAGGCGGTCGGCCAGGTGTGGCCGGCCGGCGGGCCGGCGGCCTCGCTCAACGTGCTCAGCGAGAGCCTGTTGCAGGACCTGCTCGGCGCCGCGCCGAGCGCCAACCTGATGATCGAGGTGCCGAGCTTCATGGCGGTGGCGCCGCAGCACAGCGCGGCGCTGCGCGCGCTGCACGCGCGCGGCGTGTCGCTGCTGCTCAAGGGGCGGCCGCTGTCGCAGCTGCCGCGCGAGGTGCTGCCGTGCTTTCGCTGGTCGATCGTCGACGTCGACGACGAGCGCCGGGTGGCCGGCAGCGCGCCGCCGCCCGGCGTCACGCGCGCCATCGCCCACGTGCAGTCGGGCGTGCGCACGCTGGCGCAGCTCGAGGCGAGCTTCGAGCGCGGCGCGGCGGCCGTGCTCGGCTGGCCGATCGAGGACATCGTCGCCAGTCCCGGCCGCAGGGCGCAGCAGCCCGACATGCAGGTGGTGGTCGAGCTGATCCGCCGCGTCGACGCCGAGGAGCCGATCGATCGGCTCGAAGCCACGCTGCGCCGCGATCCGACGCTGGCCTTCAAGCTGCTGCGCTACATCAACTCCCCGGCCTTCGGCCTGCGCGTCGAGATCAACTCGTTCGCGCACGCCATCATGATGCTCGGCTACAAGAAGCTGAAGCGCTGGCTGGCGCTGTTGCTGGCCACCGCCGGGCAGGACCCGAACCTGAAGCCCGTGATGTTCGCGGCGGTGCGCCGCGGCCTGCTGATGGAGGAGCTGGCGCGCGGCAGCGGCGACGACGAGATGAGGAGCGAACTCTTCATCTGCGGCGTGTTCTCGCTGCTCGACCGGATGATGGGCGAGCCCTTCGACAGCCTGCTCAAGAGCATCCCGGTGCCCGAGCGCGTCTACCAGGCGCTGGCCGAGGACGCCGGTCCGTACCGGCCGTACTGCCAGATGATCCGC
>JBLMVT010000555.1:0-10948 GCA_050256835.1 Betaproteobacteria bacterium
GAGGTCGCGCAGGCGCATCTGGCGCGCGATCTCGTCGGCGGCCTCGATGTTGGTGCGGGTGGCCGTCTCCTCGATGTCGCCGCCGCGCGTGGCGCGCGCCGAGTTGACGTCGATCGATACCAGCGCCTCGGTGTGGTCGATCACGATCGCGCCGCCCGAGGGCAGGTTCAACGTGCGCGAGAACGCGGTCTCGATCTGGTGCTCGATCTGGAAGCGGCTGAACAGCGGCGCGTCGTCGCGGTAGCGCTTGACCTTGTGGGCCGTCTCCGGCATCACGTGGGCCATGAACTGCTGGGCCTGGTCGTAGATGTCGTCGGTGTCGATCAGGATCTCGCCGACATCGGCGGTGAAGTTGTCGCGGATCGCGCGGATGACGAGCGAGCTTTCCTGGTAGATCAGGAACGCCCCCTTGCCCGCCTTGCCCGCCTCGTCGATCGCCGACCACAGCTTGAGCATGTAGTTCAGGTCCCACTGCAGCTCGGCGGCGCTGCGCCCGATGCCGGCGGTGCGGGCGATCAGGCTCATGCCCTTGGGGTACTCGAGCTGGTCGAGCGTCTCCTTCAGCTCCTCGCGGTCCTCGCCCTCGATGCGCCGGCTGACGCCGCCGCCGCGCGGGTTGTTGGGCATCAGCACCAGGTAGCGCCCGGCGAGGCTGACGAAGGTGGTCAGCGCCGCACCCTTGTTGCCACGCTCCTCCTTCTCGACCTGCACCAGCAGGGCGTCGCCTTCCTTGATGGCGTCCTGGATGCGCGCCGTGCGCGCGTCGGTTCCCTCGCGGAAGTAGCTCTTGGAGATCTCCTTGAACGGCAGGAAGCCGTGGCGATCCTCGCCATAGTCGACGAAGCAGGCCTCGAGCGAGGGCTCGACGCGCGTCACGATCGCCTTGTAGATGTTGCCCTTGCGCTGCTCGCGGCCCTCGATCTCGGTCTCGAAGTCGAGCAGCTTCTGGCCATCGACGATCGCCAGCCGCCGCTCCTCGGGCTGCGTGGCGTTGATCAGCATGCGTTTCATGTGCACTCCCGGCGCCCGCGGGCGCCTCAGTCTCGCGTCGCCCGCTGCGCGCGGGCGACTCATCGATGCACGAGAAACGTCGAGGAACCCGGAAGGAATCGCCCTGGACTGCGTGCTCGAATCGCGTGAAGCGGTGCGATCAGCGGCGCAGCGTTGGCGCGGGCGTGGCAGTGAAGGGCGCGGATGGCGCAGCCGCCGGCCGCCACGTGGGCGGCATCGGGCATGCGATTGCCGGTGGGCAAGCACCGGCCGGGGAGGGCGACATCCGGGTGATCACTGGACGCGAGGGCCGCAAGCCCCGAGCGGGTCTGCGGCTCGATGAAACCTTGGTCTTCCTGAACTAGCAGGATGGGTCGTTCTACGTTTGCTCTGCCGTCCGGGGCTCGCGGCCGCGCTGCCTCTTGGGGGCAGGGCCCGCCGCACGCACTGGGCGTTGCATCACCTGTCGACGGCCACTTCCGGTGGCCGTCGGGCCGCGAATCGCTGCAAGCGCGCAGTTAAACTTCACAAATCAAGCACTTACAACGAGAAATCGTGGCGCGACGCATTATAGGGGGCAACGCGCCGGCCGGCAGCGCGCCGCGCGATGCCTTCGCCGCGACCGCCGCCCGGGTGCCCGCCGTGCGCCGTCTCACGGTCGACGAAAACGCGGCCGGCCAGCGCCTCGACAACTTCCTGCTGCGCACGCTCAAGGGCGTGCCCAAGACGCATGTCTACCGCGTCATCCGCTCGGGCGAGGTGCGCGTCAACCGCGGCCGGGCGCAGGCCGACACGCGGCTCGCCGCCGGCGACGAGGTGCGCGTCCCGCCGGTGCGCACGGCCGAGCCGCGTGTCGACGCGGCGCCGCCGCGCGAGTTCCCCGTCGTGTGGGAGGACGAGCAGCTGATCGCCATCGACAAGCCGGCCGGCGTGGCGGTGCACGGCGGCAGCGGCGTCGCCTCGGGCGTGATCGAGCAGCTGCGGCGCGCGCGGCCGGGCTCGCGCTTCCTCGAGCTCGTGCATCGGCTCGACAAGGAGACCTCGGGGCTGCTGCTGATCGCCAAGAAGCGCAGCGCGCTGACCGACCTGCAGGCGCAGTTCCGCGGCCGCGAGACCGGCAAGACCTACTCCGCGCTGGTCGTCGGCGCCTGGCCGAAGGGCCGCAAGGTGATCGACGCGGCGCTGCACAAGTACCTCGACGCGGCCGGCGAGCGCCGGGTGCGCGTCGTGTCGGCCGACGACGCGGCCGGCCGCCGCTCGATCACGCTGGTCCGCCTCGCGCAGGCATATGCCGGCTTCAGCCTGCTCGACGTGACGCTGAAGACCGGCCGCACGCACCAGATCCGCGTGCACCTGCAGGCCGAGGGCCACCCGATCGTCGGCGACGACCGCTACGGCGACTTCGCGCTCAACAAGGCGCTGGCGCGCGGCGATCCAGTGCCCGGCGTCGCGCCGGGCACGCGCTTCGCCCGCATGTTCCTGCACGCCGCGGCGCTCGCCTTCCGCCACCCTGCGAGCGGCCAGGCGCTGCACCTCGAAGCGCCGCTGCCCGCAGAATGCGAGGCGTTCCTGCATACGCTCGCACCCCGATGACCCCGCGCCGCTTCGACCTGATCGTGTTCGACTGGGACGGCACCCTGTTCGACTCGACGGCGCTGATCGTGCGCTGCATCCAGTCGGCCTGCCGCGACCTCGGCACCGCCGTGCCGGACGACGCGCAGGCCGCCTACGTGATCGGCCTCGGGCTCGACGACGCCCTGCGGCTGGCCGCGCCGGCGCTGGCTCGCGAGCGCTACCGCGAACTCGGGCTGCGCTACCGCCACCATTACCTCGCCCGCCAGCACGAGCTGAGCCTGTTCCCGGGCACGCTCGACATGCTGCACGCGCTGCGCGGGCGCAGCCACCTGCTTGGCGTGGCGACCGGCAAGACTCGGCGCGGCCTCGACGACGCGCTCGGCACGGCGCAGCTCGCCGGGCTGTTCGACGCCACGCGCACCGCCGACGAGACGGCCTCCAAGCCCGACCCGCGCATGCTGCGCGAACTGATGGACGAACTGGCCGTCGCGCCCGAGCGCACGCTGATGGTCGGCGACACCACGCACGACCTGCAGCTCGCCGTCAACGCCGGCACGCCGCGGCTGGCGGTGGCCTACGGCGCGCACGAGCCCGAGGCCTTCCACGAGCACGACCCGCTGGCCGTCCTGCATTCGACCGCCGAGCTGCGCGACTGGCTGCTCACCCATGGCTGAGCCCGAGCGCGCTGCCGGCCAGGCGCCGCAGTGGCTGTGCGCGGCCTCGGCGCTCGAGGAGAAGGGCCGCGCCGTGCTGTTCCCGGTGCTGCAGTGGAAGCAGCCGGCGCGTGCTTTCGCGCTGCGCTTCGAGGGCCGCGTCGTCGCCTACCTCAACCGCTGCGCCCACGTGCCGATCGAGCTCGACTGGCAGCCCGGCGAGATGCTCGATGCCGACCGTGAGTGGATCGTCTGCTCGATGCACGGCGCGGTCTACGACCCGCGCAGCGGGCGCTGCGCCGGCGGGCCCTGCGGCCGGGGCCGTCTCATGGCCATCGCGGTCGAGGAGCGCGACGGGCAGGTGTATTGGTATCCTTCGCGCGACACGCGCGCGCCCGCCGCGCCTTCTCCCGACGCCGCCGCCGAGGCGCCGCCAAGCGAAAGCCCCCCATGACTCCGCAAGACCCGCCGCTGTATTCCGATCCGCCGGCCGAGGCTCCGTTGCCGGCCGCGCCGCGTCCTTTGCCGCTGGAGGGCGCGATCGAGCAGTTCACCCGCGCCTACCTGCGCGACCGGCGCAGCGAGCGGCGCTGGAAGACGTTCTTTCGCCTGCTGTGGCTGCTGCTGTTCATCGCCATTGCGTTTGGCATCTTCGCCGAGCGGCGCGGCGCGGTTACGCCGAGCGGCCCGCACACCGCGCTGGTCGAGCTCAAGGGCGAGATCGCCGCCGACGCCGACGCCAGCGCCGAGAACATCGTCGCCGGGCTGAAGAGCGCGTTCGAGGACGACGGCTCGCGCGCGGTCGTGCTGCGCATCAACTCGCCCGGCGGCAGCCCGGTGCAGGCCGGCATCATCAACGACGAGATGCGGCGCATGAAGGCCAAGTACCGCAAGAAACTGTACGTCGTCGTCGACGAAACCTGCGCCTCGGCGGCCTACTACGTCGCCGCCGCCGCCGACGACATCTACGTCGACAAGGCGTCGGTGGTCGGCTCGATCGGCGTGCTGATGGACGGCTTCGGCTTCGTCGGCGCGATGAACAAGTTCGGCATCGAGCGCCGCCTGCTCACCGCCGGCGAGAACAAGGGGATGCTCGACCCGTTCTCGCCGCTGTCGGACAAGGACCGCGCCTATGCGCAGGGGCTGCTCGAGGAGATCCATCAGCAGTTCATCAAGGTCGTTCGCGACGGCCGCGGCAAACGGCTGAAGGAGACGCCCGAGACCTTCTCCGGCCTGTTCTGGACCGGCCAGGACGCCGTCCGGCTCGGCCTGGCCGACCACTTCGGCAACCTCGACTACGTCGCCCGCGAGGTGGTGAAGGCCGAGGAGGTGATCGACTACACGCCCAAGGAGAACTTCGCCGAGAAGCTGGCCAAGAGGCTCGGCGCGTCGATCGGCGCCGGCGCGGTGCACGCACTGCGCAGCATGGCGCCGGTTCACTGATGCCATCCTGATCCTCCCGGCGCTACCCTCGCCGGGTGGAAGGTCGCGGAACACCGGATCGCAGCGCCGACTGGCGCCGCCTCGCGGCGCTCGCGGTCGCGCTCGCCGCGGCGACCGCGGTCGATGCCGCGCTCGATCCCTGGGTGTCGCACGCCAGCCAGGCAATGGTCTATCTGCTGGCCGTCACGCTGGTCGCCTATCGGCTGCCGTGGAACTGGTCGGCGGGCTTCGCCATCGCTGCGGTCACGGCTTTCAACTTTTTCTTCGTGCCGCCGCGCTACACGCTCGAGGTCGAGAACCACGAATACATGATTGCGCTGGCGACGATGCTCGCCGTCGCGCTGGTGGTGAGCCGGCTGGCCGCGTCGTCGCGCCGCGACGCCGAGCGATCGCGACGCGACGCCCTGCGCGCGCGCCAAGTGCAGGCGCTCGCCGTCGAGCTGGCCGACGCCGGGGCCGGGGACCTGCTCGCGCTCGGCGAGGCGGCGCTGCGCGAAAGCTTCGAGTCGGTGACCGTGGTCGCCGTCGAGCCTGCTGCGCCGGGTGCGAGCCCGTCCTCCGGAGAGCTGATCGACGCCTTGCGCTGCTGCACGCGCGAAGCCGCGGTGCTCGGACCAGGGTCCCCGCGCTGGCCCGGCCTCGATGCCTGGTACGTCCCGCTGCTCGCCGGCGGTTGCGCCCTTGGCGCGGCGTGCCTGCAGACGGCCCATGGCCCGGACGTCAAGTTGCGCGAGCATGCGCAGGCGCTGTGCGAACTGATCGGCCAGGCGCTGGCGCGCTCGCAGCTGGCCGCCGCGGTGCGCCAGGCGCAGGCCCAGAGCGAGCGGGAGCGCTGGCGCAACCTGCTGCTGGCCGGCGTGTCGCACGACCTGCGCACGCCGCTGGCCGTGATCGTGGGCGCCGCCTCGGCCCTGCAGGCGCAATGCGAGCGGCTGCCCGAGACGGAGCGGCAGCGCCTGCTGGCGAGCATCCTTGCCGAAGCGAACCACCTGGCCCGCATCGCCGACAACACGCTGCAGCTCGTGCGGCTGGCCGATCGCGGCACGCCGCTGCAGCGCGGATGGGAGTCGATCGAGGAGGTCGTGGGCGCGGTGCTGGCCCGCGTGCGCGATCGCGATCCGGCGCGCCGCATCCGCTCTCATATTCCCTCCGGGCTGCCGCTGGTCCGCGCCGATGCGGTGCTGCTCGCGCAGGCGCTCGGCAACCTGCCCGACAGCGCGCTCGAATACAGCGACGGTCCGATCGAGCTCGCCGCCGACGCCGCCGCCGGCGGCGAGACCCTGCGCGTCGAGGTCAAGGACCGCGGCCCGGGGGTCGATCCGGGCCAGTTGGATGCACTGTGCGAGCCGTTCGTGCGCGGCGACGCGGTCTCGGGCCGTGGCCTGGGTCTCGGCCTGGCGGTGTGCCGCGCGATCGCCGATGCCCACGGCGGTGCGCTGAGCGTGCGCCGGCGGCCCGGTGGGGGCAGCGCCTGGCGGCTGTCCTTGCCGCTGGAGCCGGCTCCCTCGCTGGGCGGCGCGACATGAAGGTCCTGCTCGTCGAGGACGACCGCGAACTGCGCGCCCTGATGCAGGGCTCGCTCGCGCTCGAAGGGTTCACCGTGCGCAGCGCGGCCTCGCTGGCCGAGGCGCTGGCTCTGCTCGCCCACGACCCGCCCGATCTCGCGATCGTCGACCTCGGGCTGCCCGACGGCGACGGCGCCGAACTGGTCGCCCGCGTCCGGCGCACGAGCGCGATGCCGATCGTGATCGTGTCGGCGCGTCACATCGAGGCGCAGAAGGTGGCGCTGCTCGACGCCGGCGCTGACGACTACCTGACCAAGCCGTTCGGTGTCGCCGAACTGCTGGCACGCGTGCGCGTCGCGCTGCGGCATCGCGGCACGGCGCTGGCGCCGGCCGTCGCGCGCCACGAACTGGACGACCTGCGCATCGACCTCGTCGCGCGGCGTGTCGAACGGGCAGGCGTGACGCTGCACCTCACGCCGACCGAGTACGCGTTGCTCGCGCGTCTGACGCGCAGCGTCGGCCAGGTCGTCACTCACCGCCAGCTGCTGGCCGACGTGTGGGGCGCCGAGTTCACCGAGCATGTCCACTACCTGCGTCTGTACATGGGCCAGCTGCGCGCGAAGATCGAGCGCGACCCGGCCGAGCCCCGACACCTCCTGACCGAGACCGGGGTCGGCTACCGGCTGGCCGACCGCTGACTCCTGCGCCGACTCCCGCTTATGCGTTGCTTGCGCGGCCCGCGGTACAAGCACGGATTCGCCACCCTCGCATGCCCCATGGCCTCCTGCGCGATCGCACGCCGACCCCTTCCCGCGCTCGCGCTCGGCGCGCTCGGCGTCGTCTACGGCGATATCGGCACCAGCCCGCTGTACACGCTGAAGGAGGTGTTCGCCGCGGGAACCGGCGTGCCGCTCGATGCGCCGCACCTCGTGGGAGCCGTGTCGGTGATCTTCTGGGGCCTCATGGTCGTGGTCACGCTGAAGTACGTGGTCCTCATCCTGCGGGCCGACAACCGCGGCGAGGGCGGCATCATGGCGCTCACCGCGCTGGCCGCCCATGCGGTGCGGGCCGACCCGCAAAGGCGACGCCTGCTGCTCGGCATCGGCGTGTTCGGCGCCGCCCTGTTCTATGGCGACAGCGTCATCACGCCGGCGATCTCGGTGCTGAGCGCGGTCGAAGGGCTCGAAGTGGCGACCCCCGCACTCGGCCCGTACGTGTTGCCGGTGTCGGCGGCGGTGCTGGTCGGGCTGTTCCTCGTGCAGCGTCGCGGCACGGCGACGGTCGGCGCCCTGTTCGGCCCGGTCATCGCCTTGTGGTTCGCGGTGCTGGCCGTCACCGGGGCGATGCAGATCGCGCAGCAGCCCGCGATCCTCGCTGCGCTCGATCCGCGCGCCGCGCTCGCCTTCCTTCGCGAGCGCGGCGCCGGAGTGTTTGCCGCGGTGGGCGCGATCGTGCTCGCCTTCACCGGCGCCGAGGCGCTGTACGCCGACATGGGCCACTTCGGCAGGCGACCGATCCGGATCGCCTGGTCGGGTCTGGTGCTGCCCGCACTGGCGCTCAACTACCTCGGGCAGGGCGCGTTGCTGATGCGCGACCGGCAGGCACTGGCCAACCCCTTCTACCACCTGTTCGGCGCGCCCTGGCTGCTACCCGCGGTGGTGCTGGCGACCGTCGCCACCGTGATCGCCTCGCAGGCGGTGATATCGGGCGCGTACTCGATGACGCGCCAGGCCATGCAGCTCGGCTTCCTGCCGCGCCTGCGGGTGACCTACACCTCGAGCCGCGAAGCCGGGCAGATCTACATGCCCGAAGTCAATGCCACCTTGCTCGTCGCGGTGCTGCTGGCATGCGTCGGCTTCGGCAGCTCGTCGGCGCTGGCATCGGCCTACGGCATCGCGGTGACCGGCACGATGCTGATCACCACCGTCCTCACCTTCTTCGTCGTGCGCCATGCCTGGGGCTACCCGCTGCCGCTGGCGCTTGGTGCCACCGGGGCGTTCCTCGCCCTCGATGCGTTGCTCGTCGCCTCGTGCGCGCTCAAGTTCTGGCAGGGCGGCTGGTTTCCCCTCGCGCTCGGGTTGGCGATCTTCCTCGCGATGGCCACCTGGCAGCGCGGTCGCGAACTGCTGCTCGAGGGCCTCGCCCACGCCGATCTGCGGCTCGTGCCATTCGTCGAATCGCTGGCCGCCGATCCGAACCTTCGGCGCGTGCCGCGCACGGCGGTCTACCCGGTGGCCAATGCCGAGACCGTGCCCCAGGCGCTGCTGCACAACCTCAAGCACAACCAGGTGCTGCACGAGCGCAACGTCGTCCTCACCGTGGTGTTCCGCGACGAGCCGTGGATTCCGTTCGAGCGGCGCGTCGAGGTCGTGGCGCTGGCGCGCGGCTTCTGGCGCGTGCGCGTCGACTACGGCTTCAAGAACACGCCCGACATCCCGCGTGCGCTCGAACTGTGCCGGCACCATGGCCTGCCGATCGACCTGTTCGAGACCTCGTACTTCCTCAGCCGCGAGACCGTCGTGCCGACCGCCGGAGCAGGCATGGCGCACTGGCGCGAATCCCTGTTCGCGCTGATGCACCGCAACGCCGGCAGTGCCGCGCAGTTCTTCCGCCTGCCCGACAACTGCGTGATCGAGCTGGGCACGCGGGTGCAGATCTGAGGCGCCGCCCGGTCAGGCTGGCGGAATGCGCAGCACCTGCCCGGGATAGATCTTGTCCGGGTGCGTCAGCATCGGCTTGTTGGCCTCGAAGATCCGCGGGTACTTGTTCGGGTCGCCGTAGTACTGCTTGGCGATCTTCGACAGGTTGTCGCCCTTGACCACCGTGTACCACTGGGCCTCGGGCTCGGTGGCCTGCTTCACCGTCATCAGGTCGTTGACCGCGGACACGCTCTGCACGTTGCCGCAGCACAGCACGACCTTCTCCTTGGTCGCCTGGTCGGCGGCGATGCCGGCGACGGTGACGGTGGTCGAGGGTGCGTCGTAGGTCACGTCGAGGCCTTCGACTTCGAGGCCCTGCGAGCGGATGTAGTCGGCGATCGCCGCGCCGGCCTTGGCGCTCAGCGCGGCGACGTTCGCCGGCGTCGGGGCGGCGTGCACCGCTTCCTGCGCCTGCTTGGCGTCGCCCTTGCCGAACAGCTTTTCGCCGGCTTCCCTGATGAACGAGACGAGGCTCATGGTGGCTCCCTGTCGTGTGGCGTGGAGCTCCAGCCTACTCCAGCGCAACCGGACCGTGGCGCGGGGAGGGCCAGCGGCCCGCCCGCCGGTCGGGTTTCGCGCGCAGGAGCGCCGGGCTACTGCGCGCCGGCGCCCAGCACCTCGCCGAAGCGCGCCCAGGTCTTGCCGTCGAAGCGCACCAGCTGCACCTGCTCGATCGGCGCGAAATCGGCCGGGCCGGTGTTGATGCGGATGCCGGGTAACGCCACGCCGGTGTCGAAGTCCTTCAGACTGGCGGCCTGCCGCATCACGTTCTCGCGCGTCAGGTTGTCGCCGCACGCCTTCAGCACCTGCACCAGCGTGCGCGCCACCGCGTAGCCGTAGACGTTGTTGGCGTCGCTCGGGTCGCCCTCGGGGTAGTACTTCTTCATGAAGGCGCGCCACTCGTTCATGCCCGGGTCGTCGGCCCACTGCGGGTCGGTCGGGTCCTTGCCGTAGTTGCTCGAGATCAGCCCGACCGATTTCTCCAGCCCGGCCGGCTTGAGCACCGAACCGACGCCGACCGAGACGTTGTTCAGGTAGTGCACCGGCTTCCAGCCGATGTCGTAGGCCTTGCGGATCGCCTGCGCGGCGAACTTCGGCGTCGTGATGTCGACGAACACGTCCGCGCCCGACGCTTTCAGCTGGTTCATCTGCGAATCGATGGTCGGGTCGGTGACCTCGTAGCTGACCTCGGCGACGATCATCTTCGCGGCCTTGTCGCCCAGCCCGTCGTGCAGGCCCTTGAGGTAATCCCGTCCGTAGTCGTCGTTCTGGTAGAGCACGGCGATCTTCGCGTCCGGCCGGGTCTGCATGATGTGCCGCGCGTAAATGCGGGTCTCGGTCTGGTAGTTGGGCTGCCAGCCCATCGTCCACGGGTGGCCGCTCGGGTCGTTCCACTTGCTCGCGCCGGTGGCGACGAACAGCTGCGGCACCTTCTTCGAATTGAGGTACTGGTGCACGGCGGTGTTCATCGCCGTGCCGAGCCCCTGGAACAGCAACAGCACCTCGTCCTGCTCGACCAGCCGGCGCGTCATCTCGACGGTCTTGGGCGGGCTGTAGCCGTCGTCGAGGCTGATCAGGTTGATCTTGCGGCCGTTGACCCCGCCCTCTTCGTTGACCTTGCGGAAGTATGCCGCCTCGGCCTTGCCGATCGTGCCGTAGGCCGACGCCGGGCCGCTGTACGGCATCGTCTGGCCGACCTTGATCTCGGTGTCGGAGGCGCCGGGGTCGTATTTCTTCTGCGCCAGCGCCGACGGGGCCGCGAAGGCGAGGGCGAGGCCCGCGCAGACGAGCAGGCGATCGAACGGTGTCGACATGGTTCCCTCCAGTGCGCCGTGCGGGCGCTGGGGCGGCTGGACGGGCGGGTGGACGCGGCCCGTTCCAGCCGGGCGGGCCGCCGCCGATGCGCATGCCGGCGCGATGATGCGCCGCACGAGCCGGCACCGGAAGGGTGAACCTTCCCTGATGTTGACGCGGCGGGGCAGCCGCTCTCGTCCTTCAGCGCCACCCCGCTCACGCCGCGCCGCGCCGCCTCGGCGAGCAGCCATGCCAGCCGCGCCGCCGCCCGCCCGGGCGCCAGGCCTTC
>JBLMVT010000556.1:0-3146 GCA_050256835.1 Betaproteobacteria bacterium
CCTTCGCCAGCCAGCTCGAGCGCGTCAAGCCCGCGCCGGCGGTGCCCGAATGGGAGCGCATCGCGCAGGAGATGCAGCTCTACGCGGCGCAGGCGCAGCACGACGGCACGCCGGTCGACGCCGTCACCGCGGCGCTCGACGCACGCGTCGACGGCTTCCTCGAGAAGCGCCGCTGGATGCTCGCCCAGCATCGCGCCGCATGAAGACGCGCGCGCTCGCCGCCTGGATCTTCGTGGCGCCGGCGCTCGCGGTGATCGTCGTCTTCTTCGCGCTGCCGGTGGCCGCGGGGCTGGCGCTCAGCTTCACCGACTTCGACCTCTACGCGCTCGCCGACCTCGCCAACCTGCGCTTCGCCGGGCTCGACAACTACCGGCAGGTGCTCGCGCTGCCGCTGTTCTGGAAGTCGCTCGTCAACACGCTGTACTTCGTGGCGGTCGGCGTGCCGCTGTCGATCGCGCTGTCGCTCGGCTTCGCGGCGCTGCTGCAGTCGCCGCTGGCGCGCTTCAAGCCGCTGTTCCGCACCGCGCTGTTCGCGCCGGTGGTGACGACGCTGGTCGCGGTGGCGGTGATCTGGCGCTACCTGTTCCACGTGCGCTACGGCCTGCTCAACGAATGGCTCGGTGCGCTGGACATCGACCCGATCGACTGGCTCGGCGACCCGCACTGGGCGATGCCCTCGATCATCCTGTTCGCGCTGTGGAAGGGCTTCGGTGCCAACATGATCATCTTCGTCGCCGCGCTGCAGGCCATCCCGGCCGAGCTGTACGAGGCCGCGCGCATCGACGGGGCCTCGCGCTGGCGCCAGTTCGTCGATGTCACCGTGCCGCTGCTCGGGCCGACGCTCTTTCTCGTCTCCGTGCTGACGATGGCGGGCTACTTCCAGCTCTTCGCCGAACCGTACGTGATGACGCAGGGCGGGCCGCTGCAGAGCACGGTGTCGGTGCTGTACCTGATGTACGAGGAAGGCTTCCGCTGGTGGAACCTCGGCCGCGCCTCGGCGGTCGCATTCCTGCTGTTCGCGCTCATGATCGCGGCGACGCAGGGGCTGCTGTGGCTGGGCCGGCGCACGGAGGACGTGGCATGAGCCGCCGGGCCGCCCCAAGGCGAATTCCGCAGGCCGTCAGGCCGGAGGATGCCCGATGAGCCGCCGGGCCCACCCGCTCGGGCCGGGTGCGCTGGCGGTCAACGCGCTGCTCGCGCTCGGCGCCGCCTTCGCGCTGTTCCCGCTGCTGTGGATGGTGTCGGTGTCGCTGATGCAGCCGGGCGAGGCGAGCAGCTACCCGCCGCCGGTGCTGCCCGCCAGCCCGACCTGGGACAACTACCGAGCGCTGTTCGAGCGCGCCGGGATGGGCCGCTACCTGCTCAACAGCCTGATCGTCGCCGCCGGCGTGACGCTCAGCTCGGTGCTGTTCAACGTGCTGGCCGGCTACGCCTTCGCCAAGCTGCGCTTCGCCGGGCGCGAGGCGCTGTTCCGCGCCCTGCTGGCGGCGCTCGTCATCCCCGGGCAGGTGGCAATGCTGCCGCTGTTCCTGCTGCTCAAGCAGATGGGGCTGGTCAACACCTGGGCCGGCGTCGTCGTGCCAGGCATGGCGGGCGTGTTCGGCATCTTCCTCGTGCGCCAGTACGCCAAGAGCGTGCCCGACGAGCTGCTCGAGGCCGCGCGCATCGACGGTGCCGGCGAGCTGCGCATCTTCGCGACCATCGTGCTGCCGCTGCTGCAGCCGGTGGTGGTCACGCTGGCGATGTTCGCCTTCCTCGGCAGCTGGAACGACTTCATGTGGCCGCTGATCGTGCTGTCGGACGGCCAGCTCTACACCGCGCCGGTCGCGCTCGCATCGCTGGCGCGCGAGCACGTGCAGGACAGCGAGCTGATGATGGCCGGCTCGGTGGTCACCGTGCTGCCGGTGCTGCTGCTGTTCCTCGCCCTGCAGCGCCACTACCTGCAGGGGCTGACGCTGGGCAGCGGCAAGTGAGGGCGTCGTGGTGGTGTGCGCTGGTGGCGCTGTTGTCTGGGCTGTCGATGGCCGTGCGCGCCGATGACGCGGTGCGCGTGATCGACGACTTCCGCGACGCCTCCGCGTGGCACGCCGGCGCCTCCGACCAGGTGCAGGCCGGCGCCGTGCGCGGGCCGCGCGGCGGCCTGTGCCTGCGCTACGACTTCGGCGGCGTGTCGGGCTACGCGGTGCTGCGGCGCGCACTGCCGGCGCCGCTCGAGCTGCCGGCGCACTACGCGCTCGCGCTGCGCCTGTCCGGCCACGGCCCGCCGAACGCGCTGCAGGTGAAGCTGCTCGACGCCAGCGGCGACAACGTCTGGTGGATGAACCGCCCGGGCTCCGTGCCCTCGCGCGCCCCCATCGATCTCGACATCCGCCAGCGCCAGATCGAGTTCGCCTGGGGCCCGACCACCGACCGGGTGCTGCACGAGGTGCACGCGATCGAGCTGGTCGTCGCGAGCGGGCAGGGCGGGCGCGGCGAGCTGTGCTTCGAGCGGCTCGCCCTGCGCAGCCTGCCGGCCCCCGGCCCGCTGCCGCCGCTGGTGGCGAGCGCGTCGTCGAGCGCGGACGATGCGCACGCACCCGCGCGCGCCGTCGACGGCGACACCACGACCGCCTGGCGCAGCGAGCGCGCCGGCGTGCAGCACTGGCAGGTCGACTTCGGCGCGGCGCGCGAGCTGAACGGCCTGCTGCTGCGCTTCGCCGACGGCGCGCGCGCGCGCGACCTCGACGTGCAGTTCTCCGACGACGGCCGGCGCTGGCACACGGTGCGCCGTGTCGCCGGCAACACGCGCGACGCGCTGGCGCTGTGGCTGCCCGAGAGCGAGACGCGCTTCCTGCGTTTGGCGCTGCGCGGCGCCACGCGCGCGCGCTACGCGCTCGCCGAGGTGCAGCCGATGGGCCCGCTCGACTGGCCCGACCGCAACGCGATGATCTCGGCGCTGGCCTCGCTCGCGCCGCGCGGCCGCTACCCGCGTGCCTTCGTCGGCGAGCAGAACTACTGGACGCTGGTCGGCGTCGACGGCGGCGGCGCGCATGCCGCCCTACTGTCGGAAGACGGCGCGATCGAGCCTCGCAAGGGTGGGCCGTCGCTCGAGCCCTTCGTCGTCGACGCGGCCGGTCGCGTCACGAGCTGGGCCGACGTGCGCATCG
>JBLMVT010000557.1:0-2867 GCA_050256835.1 Betaproteobacteria bacterium
GTGCTGCTGGTCGAGCAGAACGCGATCGCCGCGCGCGAGGTCGTCTCGCACGGCTACCTGATCGAGGGCGGCCGCATCGTGATGCACGACTCGGCCTCCGCGATGAAGAAGAATCCGGACATCCAGGAGTTCTACCTCGGCGGCCGCGGCGGGCGCGATTTCCACGACATCAAGCACTACCGGCGCCGCAAGCGCTGGCTGACATGATTTCCCCCCGAAGCGACCTGCCGGTCGCCTCCTTCACCTTGATCCACCACCCAGGAGACAGCCGATGAAATCCCGATTGCTATCCGCGCTGGCCGGGCTGGCGCTGCTGGCCGGCGGCGCCGCGCAGGCGCAGCCGATCCGCTACGCCATGTGCTACGACCTGAGCAAGGCCTACACCTTCGTCACGCCGCAGATCGTCCAGGCGGCCAAGGACTACGCCGACATCCTCAACGCCAAGGGTGGCATCGAGGGCCACCCGGTCGAGATCGTCGTGCAGGACCACGGCAACGAGCCGCAGCGCGGCATCGAGTGCTACGAGAAGCTCAAGCGCGAGGGCGTGATGATGTTCGACATGCTGTCGACGCCGGTCTCGCGCGCCGTGCTGCCGCGCGTGATGGCCGACGGCAACATCCTGCTGCAGTCGTTCGTCGGCCGCGGCGACGCGATCGACGGCGACGTGTTCAAGTGGGTGTTCCCGATCGGGCCGACGTACTGGGGCCAGGTCGCCAACGACGTGGCATACATCAAGACCCAGCACAAGGGCAGCCTGAAGGGCGTGAAGATCGGCTTCATCTACCCCGACTACGCGTTCGGCCAGGAGCCCATCCCCGTGCTGAAGACGCTGGCGGCGAAGGAAGGCTTCGAACTGCTGCTGTTCCCCAACCCGCTGCCGGGCAAGGACCAGGCCGCGGTGTGGACGCAGATCCGGCGCGCCAACCCCGACTGGATGATCAGCTGGAACCTGTCGGCGATGCACGTCGTGGCGGCGCGCGAGATGAAGCGCAACGGCTACCCGATGGACAAGCTGATCGTCGTCAACTGGCTCAACGAGGTCGACATCAACAACATCGGCGCGGCCGAGGCCAGGGGGCTCAAGCGCGGCACCAACGTCGTCGGCGGCAAGAACCACCCGCTGATCCAGCAGATCCTCAAGGACCTGTACGGCAAGGGCAAGGGCAACGGCGACATCAAGAACCTCGACGACATCTACTACAACACCGGCCTGGCGATGTATTCGTCGATGTTCGAGGGCACGCGGCTGGCGCTCAAGCAGGGCGGCTGGCCGCTCACGCCGGCCAAGATCAAGGCCGGGCTCGAGAGCCTGAAGGACTACGACGCCAACGGCCTGATCGCCCCGGTCACCGTCACCGCGAAGGACCACGGCGGCGGCGGCAAGACGCGCATCGACATGTGGGACGGCAGCAAGTGGGTGCCGCAGTCCGACTGGATCGCCGCCTACGGCGACGTCGTCGAGCAGGTGGTCAAGGAGCAGTCGGCCGAGTTCGCCAAGAGCACGAAGTGACGCGTCCTCACAGCATGCGCCGCTCGATCTCGTGGCGCTGGATCTTGCCGGTGCTGCTGCGCGGCAGCGCCTCGTAGTCGACGAGGCGGAACTCGCGCGGCATCTTGTAGCCGGCGAGCCGCTCGCGGCACCACGCCGCGAGCGGCGGTGAGGCTTCGGCGCCGTCCTTCAGCGCGACGAAGGCCACCGGCACCTCGCCCCAGCGCTCGTCGCGCCGGCGCACCACCGCGGCGTCGCGCACCGCCGGGTGCGCGAGCAGCACGCGCTCGATCTCGGCCGGGTAGATGTTCTCGCCGCCGGATTTGATCAGGTACTTCAGCCGGTCGACGAAGTCGAGGCGGCCGTCGGCATGGCGCACGAACACGTCGCCCATGTGGAACCAGCCGCCGCGGAAGTCGTGTGCGTTCGCCGCGTCCGCGTTCCAGTAGCCGGAGAACAGCGTGGGCCCGCGCAGCGCCAACTCGCCCGGCGTGCCGGCGGGCACCTCGGCGTCGTCGGCGCCGACGAGCCGGATCTCGCACAGCCCCGAGGCGCGCTTGGCCAGGCTCGCCGGCACCTCGCCCGGTGCGAGCAGCGCGCCGGAGGCCGGCGGCAGCCCGGTCTCGGTCGACCCGAAGCTGTTCAGGTAGGGCACGCCGAGCAGCCGCGTCAGCTCGGCGATCTGGCGCGGCGGCACCAGGTCGGCCATCGCGCCGACCATGCGCAGCGAGGGCAGGCGCGGCCGGTGTGTCTTGAGCCCCTCGATCAGCGCCTCGATCATGCCCGGCATGGCGAGCAGCCAGCCGATCGGCTCGCGGTCGAGCACCGCGCACAGCCGTGCCACGTCGAGGCCATCGTGCACGCTCACCTTGCCGCCGAGCATCAGGGTGGCCAGCGCGTGGTCGGTCGCGGCCATGTGGAACAGCGGCGACCAGGCGACGAAGCCGTCGCCGCCGCGGATGCCGTAGTCGGCGGCGAACACCGCGGCGCGCGCGACCATCGCGCGCTGGCTGATCAGCGCGCCCTTGGGCAGCCCGGTGGTGCCGCTGGTGTAGAGGATGACGAGCCCGGCCTCGGGGTCGACCGGCGCGTCGTTCGCCTCGCCGCCTGCCGGCGCGGCCTCGCGCAGCGCCTCGAACGCCGGCCCGAGCTCGAGCACCCGCGCCACGCCGTGGTCGATGCGCGCCAGCGTCGGCGCATGGCGCGGCGAGACGATCGCCAGCGCCGGCTCGACGAGGCGGATGCAGTGCACCAGCTCGTCGTCGGCGAGCCGCCAGTTGAGGCAGGCGACGATCGCGCCGAGCCGGGCCGCGGCGAGCTCGAGCTCGACGTACTCGATGCGGTTCTCCGACAGCAGCGCGATACGCTCGCCCGCGCC
>JBLMVT010000558.1:0-2884 GCA_050256835.1 Betaproteobacteria bacterium
CGCGACCTCGTCGGCCGCGAGCTTGGCGCCGAAGCCGGCCATCTGCGTCGCCGGCCGCCCCTGCGCGATCACCCTCGAAGCCTCGGCCTGGCGCAGGCGCTCGAGGCTCTCGGGCAACAGCGCCGGCCCCATCGCGCCGAGGCGCTCGGCGCCGTGACAGCTCGCGCAGTGCTGCGCATACAGCGCAGGCGCATCGGGCGCCGCGCGCACCCCACCGACGCCGAACAAGACAACGGCCGCTGCAAGGGCGAGGCGCGGCAGCACGGCGGCGAGCCTCATGCCGCGACCTTCAGTCGTGCATTGAACGGCGTCGTCAGCACGCGAGGCGTGCTCGCCGCCGCGCCGAGGCCGATCTCCGCATCGTCGAGGTAGCAGCCGGGATCCTCGGCCCACGGATCGCCCGTCACCTGCTGCGCGCGCACGCGCGTGTTGCCGCCGCAGATCGCCAGCCGGGCACACGCGCCGCAGCGCCCGGTCACCGGGCGCGGGCGCTGCTTCAGGCCGGCCATCAGCGGATCGGAGGTGTCGGCCCAGATGGCGCCGAACGGGCGCTCTCGCACGCTGCCGAGGTCGTGGTGCCACCACATCGTGTCCGGATGCACGTGGCCGAGGTTGTCGATGTTGGCGACGTACAGCCCCGAGGCGTTGCCGGCCCAGGCCTCGAGCCGGGCACGCAGCGCATCGGCCCAGCGCGGGAAATGCCGCTCGGCCCACAGCAGCAGGTAGACGCCGTCGGCGTCGTTGTTGCCGGTGACGAACTCGAGCGGGTCGCCCGCGCGCGCGGCGCGCCAGGCCTCTTCGATCAGCAGGTCGAGCGCGGCGCGGGTCGCCGCGTGCCGTGCGTCGCGGCCGCGGTGGATGTTGCCGCGGCCGGCGTAGTTCAGGTGCGAGAAATAGAACTTGTCGACCGACTCGGCGCGCATCAGGTCGAGCAGCGCCGGCAGGTCGTGCGCGTTCATGTCGGTCATCGTGTAGCGCAGGCCGACCTTGACGCGACGCTCGCGCAGGTGCCGCACGGCGGCCAGCGAGGCGTCGAACGCGCCCGCCTTGCGGCGGAACCGGTCGTGCGTCTCGCGCAGGCCGTCGAGGCTGATGCCGACGTAGTCGAAGCCCTGCGCCGCGATGCGGTCGGCCAGCGCCGCGTCGATCAGGGTGCCGTTGGTCGACAGGCCGACGTAGAAGCCGAGCCGCTTCGCGTTCGCCGCGATGTCGAACAGATCCGGCCGCAGCAGCGGCTCGCCGCCGGACAGGATCAGCGCTGGCACGTGGGCGGACTTCAGGTCCTCCATCACGCGGCAGACCTCGTCGAACCGCAGCTCGCCCGGGTAGTCGTGGTCGGCCGACAGCGCGTAGCAGTGCTTGCAGGTCAGGTTGCAGCGGCGCACCAGGTTCCAGATCACGACCGGCCCGCGCGGGGTTCGATCGCGCCGCTCCGGCCAGCGGCCGTCGCGCTCGGCGGCGGCGAGTTCATGCAGATATTGGGACAGGCGGAACATTCAATGAATCCCGTTTTGGGCGTATCGGCGCTGCAAAGGGGCGGGCGGTACCCGGGCCTGCAAGTGGCACTCCATCATCATTGCGGCAACCGCAACCCGGTCTTCTTCAGGATGCGTGTGCTGTAGAGGATGTCGTAGCCGCGGCAGGCCTCGGCCAGCAGGCAGTGGATCTGCAGCGCGCAGCGCTCGGTCTCGGCGCGGCTGCGGCCGTGCACCATCGCGAACAGGTTGTAGGGCCACTCGGGCAGCGCGCGCGGGCGGCGGTAGCAGTGCGACACGCACTCGAGCGCGCCGACCTTCTCGCCCAGCTCGTCGACGCGTTCGTCTTCGACGTCCCACACCGTCATGCCGTTGGCGACGAAACCGAGCCGGTAGTGGTTGGGCACCGCGCCGATTCGGCGCACCAGTCCCTCGCGCAGCATGCCCTGCAGCCGCTCGCGCACCACGTCGCCCGACACGCCCAGGCGTGCGCCGATCGCGTCGTAGGGCCGCGGCACGAGCGGCAGACCGGCCTGCGTGGCGGCGATCAGGCGCTGGTCGAACGGGGTCAGCATGTGCGCCTCCTTCCTCAGCCCAGCGGCAGCCGCAGCTCGACGAAGAACTCGCGCTCCTTCGGGAACGCGTAGACCTTGAGCCCGACCATCGCCTCGATGCGCGCGCAGGCCTCGCGCGCCGCCTCGGGCGATGCGCAGGCGACGACGAACCACATGTTGAAGCGGTGCTCGCGGCGGTAGTTGTGCGCGACCTCGGGCAGCGCGTCGAGCTGCGCCGCGACGGCGTCGAAGCGCTCCTCGGGCACCTGCATCGCGGCCAGCACGAACTGGCCGCCGGCGCGCTCGATCTGGAACAGCGGGCCGAAGCGCGTCAGCACGCCCTCGTCGAGCAGGCGCCGCAGCCGCGCGATCACCTCGGCCTCGTCGAGCCCGAGCTCCTCGGCCACCTCGGCGTAGGGCGTGTCACTGAGCGGGAAGCCGCCGTGCAGGCGGCGCAGCAGCAGCGCGTCCAGGGCGTCCAGCGGCAGCGCGGCGGAATGGTTCATGACGCGAAGTAGCGGCTGCCGGTCTGCTTGTAGCGCCGGCTGCTGAACAGCACTTGGCGCGGCACTCCGTCGAGCCCGGCCGCCTGCGTCGCGCGGTCGACCAGCTCCTGCACGGCGGCGCGCTCGCGGCCGTGCACCATGCAGTACAGCGTGTGAGGCCAGCCGGGCGCGCTCTCGCGCCGGTAGCACAGCGTGACGCCGGGCTGCGCGGCCAGGCGCTCGCCGGCGGCGTCGACGTCGGCCTCGGCCGGCGCGAACACCGTCATCGCGTTGGCGGCGATGCCGAACTCGTGATGGCGCAGGACCACGCCCAGGCGCCTGAGCGTGCCGGCCACGAGCCAGCGCGCGA
>JBLMVT010000559.1:0-6153 GCA_050256835.1 Betaproteobacteria bacterium
AGGCGCCGATCTACAGCGCCGTCACCGACCAGGCGTGCTTGTCCCTGAAGATCGCGAACTGCTTGGCGACGGCTCCCTTCATCGCCCCGAACGCCGCCACCCGCATCACGGTCACCGCGCCGACGACGTCCAGCGGGATCGCCACCCACATGCTGATCAGCCCGAGGCCGGTAGGCTTGGGTAGGTACAGGTACAGGCCGAGGATCGACGGGATGAACGCCAGCGTGTAGAGCCAGGTGATCTTGGCGAAGGCGACGATCGGGTGACCGGTGTCGGGCGAGACCGTCTTCAGGTTGTTCATGCCGAACCAGCAGGCGATCGACAGCGGCACGAGCGACAGCACCCAGGCCAGGCCGGCGTTCTGGATCCAGGTCGGCGTGCCGGCGGGAATCTTGCCGAAGATCCAGCCGCTTTCGTGGATCAGGATCTCGGAGGTGCCACCGAAGGCACCGAACAAGCCGACCGTCATCACCAGCGGGATGACGATCTGCATGGTCGTGACGCCGAAGTTGCCGATGCCGGCGTTGATGCCCAACGCCGTGCCCTGCAGCCGTTTCGGGAAGAAGGTGTTGATGTTCGACATCGAACTGGCGAAGTTGCCGCCGCCGACGCCCGACCACAGCGCCATCAGCTGGAACGTCCACAACGGCCAGTCCTTGTGCTGCAGCACGATGCCGGTGCCGATCGCCGGCGCCAGTAGCATCGCGGTGGTCAGGAAAATGGTGTTGCGCCCGCCCGCCAGGCGGATCAGGAACGACGCCGGGATGCGCATCGTCGCGCCGGCGATGCCGGCGATCGCAGTCAGGGTGAACAGTTCGGCCTGGGTGAACGGGAAGCCCAGGTTGAGCATCTGCACCGTGATGATTCCCCACATGCCCCACACGGCGAAGCCGCACAGCAGCGCCGGCACCGACAGCGCGAGGTTGCGGTAGGCGATGCGCTTGCCCGTGCTCTCCCAGAACGCCGGGTCCTCGGGGCGCCAGTCGGCGATGTCGGCGCCGCTGGGCGGCGGGCCGGCGACGCCGCGCCCGGGTGCGATCGTGGTGGTCATGCAGCTCTCCCTGAGCAGGTCTTCATTGGAGGATCAGCGCGCGAACGCCGTCGGCGCGGCGTGCGGGCCCATCACCTCGGTGCGCCGCACCTCGGTGAAGTACATCCAGATCAGCGACACCCAGACCACGCCGTACATCAGCATGAAGGCACTGGAGCGCACGCCGGTCAGGTCCATCAGCGCGCCGAACAGGATCGGCAGCACGAAGCCGCCCAGCCCGCCGGCCAGCCCGACCACGCCCGAGATGACGCCGATGTTGTGCGGGTAGTCGTCGCTGATGTACTTGAACACCGAGGCCTTGCCGAACGCCCAGGCGATGCCGAGCAGGAACATCAGCGCCGTGAACACCCAGGCGTTCAGCCCGATGTGGAAGGTCTTCGGGCCGGCGGTGGTGAGGATCGTGAAGTCGGTCTGCGGGTAGCTGAGCAGGAACAGGCAGATCCAGCTCACCCACAGCACCCACCAGGTGACGCCGTGCGCGCCGTACCGGTCAGACAGCCAGCCGCCGACGGCGCGCAGCACGCCGCCGGGCAGCGAGAAGCAGGCGGCCAGCAGGGCCGCGGTGCGGATCTCGAAGCCGTACTCGCCGACGTAGTACTGCACCATCCACAGGCTCATGGCGACGTAGCCGCCGAACACGATCGAGTAGTACTGGCACAGCTTCCAGACCTGCGGGTCCTTCAGCGCGGCGAGCTGCTCGCGCCAGGTGACGGACGAGTCGACGCGGTGCCCCGGGTCGCTGTGGCTGAAGAGGATGAACAGCAGCGCCGTGCCGAGCATGATCGCCGCGTAGACCTGTGGCACGACAGTCCAGCCGAACGCGACCAGCAGCGAGGGCGCGAGGAACTTGTTGACCGCCGCGCCCGAGTTGCCGGCGCCGTACACGCCCATCGCGAAGCCCTGCCGGTTCTTCGGGAACCAGCGCGCGACGTAGGGCGTGCCGACCGAGAACGAGCCGCCGGCCAGGCCGACGAACAGCCCGAGTACGAGGAAGTGCCAATAGGCCGTGGCGTAGCCGATCAGCCAGATCGGGATCACGCACAGCAGCATCAGCACGGCCATGACGACGCGGCCGCCGAAGCGGTCGGTCCACATGCCCAGCGGCACGCGAATCAGCGACCCGGTCAGTACCGGCGTGGCGGTGAGCAGCCCGAACTCCGTGGCATTGAGGTGCAGTGCCTCCTTGATCGGGATGCCGATCACGCCGAACATCATCCAGACCATGAAGCACACGGTGAACGCCAGGGTGCTCACCAGCAGCACCGACAGCGCCTGCCCCTTCTTGCTCATTCCCCACCCTCGTCGTTCGTGCTGCAACGACTCTACGGGGCCCGCCGCGCGGGCGGCATCCTCCGGCGGCATGCGCCGGGATCGTCCAGAAGAACTATCCGGCGGCGCGGTTGCGCCGCATCAGCCGAGCCCGTGCGAGGCGCCGAGCACCGCGGCCTGCACGCGCGAGCTCACGTCGAGCTTGCGCAGCACGTGCTGGACGTGGATTTTCACGGTCGTCTCGGCGATGCCCAGCTCGCGCGCGATCTCCTTGTTGCTCGCCCCGCGCGCGATGCCGCGCAGGATCTGGCGCTCGCGCGGCGAGAGCAGCTCGACGGGCGACGGCGCGCTCGCTGCCGGCGCGGCGCCGCTGCCGCGCAGGGCGGACACCAGCTTGCCCGTCATCTCCGCGGCGACCACGCTCTCGCCGCCCATCACGCGCCCGATCGCCTGCGCCAGCGCCTCGCCCTCGATCGTCTTCAGCAGGTAGCCGCTGGCCCCGGCGCGCAGCGCGGCGGCGAGATCGGCCTCGTCCTCGCTGACGGTGAGCATCAGCACGCGCGCGGCGGGCGCGGCCTCGCGCAGCGCCGGCAGCGCGTCGACGCCGGTCACGCCGGGCAGGTGGTTGTCGAGCAGGATCAGGTCGGGCTGCAGCTCGCGCGCGCGCCGTTGCGCGTCGCCGGCGTCGGCAGCGTCGCCGACCACCTCGAAGCGCGGCTCCCGCGCCAGCAGCGACATCAGCCCGCGCCGGAACAGCGTGTGGTCGTCGACGACGAGGATGCGAATCGGCTCAGCGCTCATGAGGCAACCGTGCGGAGGCGCTCATGCCGGCTCGGTCGCGAGCCGCGCGGCATCGGCCGCGGCGCCTGCGCCGCGCCCCTGCGGCGGCAGCGTGAGGACGATCGAGGTGCCCTGCCCCGGCGCCGAGCGCACCTCGAGCGTCGCGCCGATGCGCTCGGCGCGCTCGGCCATGATGCGCAGGCCGACGTGCGTCTCGGCGCGCGCAGCGGCCGCGTCGAAGCCGATGCCGTCGTCGTGCACCTCGAAGCGCCATTGGGGCAGCTGCTGCACGTCGAGGCTCACCGTGCCGGCGTGCGCGTGCTTGCGCACGTTCGACAGCGCCTCCTGCACGATGTGCAGCACCTGCACCTGCAGGTCGGGGGGCAGCGGCAGGCCGTGGCCCTGCATGCGCAGGCTGGTGCTCACGCCGCTCTGGTGCTCGAACTTGTGCAGCGTGGTCTGCAGAGCCGGCTCGATGTCCTCGGCATTGGTGCGGGTGCGGAAGTTCACCAGCAGCTCGCGAACGTCGCCGTAGCTCTCGCGCACGCCGGCGTCGATCTCGGCCAGCGTGCGCTCGGCCTGCGCGGCGTCGCCGGCGGCCAGCGCGTCGCGCATCAGCCGCACCTGGATCTTCAGGAACGCCAGCGACTGGGCGATCGAGTCGTGCAGCTCGCGCGCCAGGAAGCCGCGCTCCTCGGCCACCGCGGCCTCCTTCTCAAGCGCGGTCAGGCGCAGGCTTTCCATCGCTGCCGCGAGATGCGCGGCCAGCGCCTCGTACAGCGAGCGCTCGGCCGCCGACAGCTCGACCTGCGCGTGGAAGAACAGGTCGATCTCGCCGAGCAGCCGCTCGTGCAGGCGGACCGGCACCAGCGCGACGGTCGCGTAGCCGGCGACGGCGCAGTGCGGCAGCGCGAACGGCTGCTGGCGCGTGATCGGCAGCACGCGCACCACGCCCGTCGCGCCGGCCGTGCCGCAATGGCAGCTGCCCGCCATCACGCACTGCTCGCGCTCGACCATCGTCTCGGGCAGGCCCTGGCGCGCCAGCAGCACGAAGCGGCGCTGCGACTCGTCGCACCAGCGCAGCGCGACGCCGTCGGCGCGGGCGATGCGGGCGATGCGTTCGACGAAGCCCTGCGCAAGCTCGTCCAGCGCGGTCGCGCCGGCGATAAGCGCCGTCACCTGGTAGAGGTTTTCCAGCCGCTCGCGCTTCTCCTCGAGCTGCGCGGTCTTCTGCGCGACCTTGCGCTCGAGGTCGCGGTAGACCGCCTGCAGCTGCGCCGCCATGCCGTTGAAGCCGCCGGCGAGCAGGCCGAACTCGTCGCTGCTGTCGTAGTGCACGCGGGTCCCGAAGTCGCCCCCCTCGATGTGCTCGATGCCCTCCTTCAGCTTGCCCAGCGGCTCGAGCACGAAGCGAAAGCCGGTCAGCACCAGCAGGCCGGTGCCGGCCACGGCGAGCGCCATCATCGCCAGCTGCAGCAGCTGCAGCGTCGCCGTCCAGCGCGCCATGTAGCGCTCGATGCCCGCGACCAGCGTGTCGATGCGCTCGACGAAAGCGGCGGTGTCGGCGGCCAGCCCGTCGCGCCCCGCGCCCGGGGCGAGCCGGCGCGCGCGCCAGCGCTGCCAGTCGGTCTCGACGCCGGTGAAGCGCTCGCGCAGGGTCGCGTCCCAGGGCACGTACAGCGGCCGTGCCGCATCGCCCTGTCGCAGCAGCTCCAGGCTGCGTTCGAACTCGTTGGCCTGCCGCGTCGCGGCCGCGCCGTCGCCCGTCGCCGCCGACAGCGACAGCCGCCAGGCCTGCATGCGCAGGCGGCCCGCCTCGTTGACCGCGGCCGCGCCGCCGTCGAGCTGCCAGGAGATCCACAGCGTCGCCGAGATCGTCAGCAGCCCGACCAGCAGGAACGGGGTGAGCAGCAGGGTGAGCTTGGCCCCGAGGCTCCAGTGTCTGCCGCGTCTCATGCGGGCGAATCTAGCCGCCGGGATGGCCGCCCGGTTGACCGGCGTCAACGACATGCCGCCGCACGCGCTTCAGCCGCCGGTGCGCACAACGATGCGCCCGCGCACCTGCCCGGCCAGCAGCCGCCGCGCCGCGTCGATCACGGCGTCGAGCCCGATCTCGGTCGTCATCGCCTCGAGCAGCGCCGGATCGAGGTCGCGCGCCAGCCGCGTCCAGGCCTCGACGCGCCGCGCCATCGGCGCCATCACGCTGTCGACGCCCAGCAGCGCCACGCCGCGCAGGATGAACGGCGCGACGCTGGCGGGGAAGTCCATGCCCTGCGCCAGCCCGCACGCCGCCACCGCGCCGCCGTAGCGCGTCTGCGCGCAGGCGTTGGCCAGCGTGTGGCTGCCGACGGCGTCGACGACCGCGGCCCAGCGTTCCTTCTGCAGCGGCTTGCCCGGTGCCGACAGCGCGGCGCGGTCGATCACCGCCGTGGCGCCCAGGCGCTGCAGGTAGTCGGCCTCGGCGGACTTGCCGGTGGCGGCGACGACCTTGTGGCCGAGGCGGGCGAGCAGCGCGACCGCGACCGATCCGACGCCGCCGGTCGCGCCCGTCACCAGCACCTCGCCGTCGCCGGCCCGCAGGCCGTGGCGCTCGAGCGCGAGCACGCACAGCATTGCGGTGTAGCCGGCGGTGCCGATGGCCATCGCCTGGCGCGCCGAGAAAGCGGCCGGCCGGCGCACCAGCCAGTCGCCCTGCAGACGCGCGCGCCCAGCCAGGCAGCCCTTGTGCGTCTCGCCGACGCCGAAGCCGTTCAGCACCACGCGGTCGCCGGCCTGCCAGGCCGAGTGCGTGCTGTCCAGCACGGTGCCCGCGCCGTCGATGCCGGCAACCATCGGCCAGCTGCGCACGACCGGCGAGGCGTTGGTGATCGCCAGCGCGTCCTTGTAGTTGAGCGTCGAGTACTCGACCGCGAGCGTGACGTCGCCGGCCGGCAGGAAGCCGTCGTCGACGTCGCGCACGGCGGCGCTGAACTGCGGCGTCTTGTCGAGCACCAGGGCCTTGAACATGGACGGCACCTCGATCGGTCGTGTTGCGATGCACAGTCTAGTTGCGA
>JBLMVT010000560.1:0-4305 GCA_050256835.1 Betaproteobacteria bacterium
CGCGCCGCCGCCGCGGCCGGCGATCCGTGCGCGCAGGGGCGAGGGCGCGGCACAGCGCGCCGCGGTGCGCCGGCTGCGCGAGCAGGGCGAAACGGTGGTCTGCATGCTGCCCGGCCATGCCGACGAGGCCGAGGAGTTCGATTGCGACCGCGAGCTGGTCGCCGAGGGCGGCCACTGGGTCGTGCGTGCGCTGCCGGCGCGAGACAACGGATGACGAGATGACGAAGACCAAGGGGCCCGGTCGCAACGTGGTCGTGGTCGGCACCCAATGGGGAGACGAGGGCAAGGGCAAGGTCGTCGACTGGCTGACCGATCACGCCCAGGGCGTGGTGCGCTTCCAGGGCGGCCACAACGCCGGCCACACGCTGGTCATCAAGGGCGTCAAGACCGCGCTGCAGCTGATCCCGTCGGGGATCATGCGCGAGGGCGTGGCCTGCTACATCGGCAACGGCGTGGTGGTCGACCCGGTGCACCTGCTGGGCGAGATCGAGCGGCTGGAGAAGATCGGTGTCGAGGTGCGCTCGCGGCTGTACGTCAGCGAGTTGTGTCCGCTGATCCTGCCGTTCCACGTCGAGATCGACCGTGCGCGAGAGGCGCTGCGCGAGAGCAGCGGCGCGGGCAAGATCGGCACCACGGGCAAAGGCATCGGCCCGGCCTACGAGGACAAGGTCGCGCGCCGCGCGCTGCGCGCCCAGGACCTCAAGCACCCGGAGCGCTTCGCCGACATGCTGCGCGAGGCGCTCGAGCTGCACAACTTCGCGCTCGCCGGCTACCTGCACTCGCGCGCCCTCGAGTTCCAGCCGATCTACGAGCTGGCGATGCGCGTCGGCGACGCGCTCGCGCCGATGCTCGCCGATGTCGGCTACCGCATCCACACGCGCAACCGCGCCGGCGAGAACCTGCTGTTCGAGGGTGCGCAGGGCACGCTGCTCGACATCGACCACGGCACCTATCCGTACGTCACCTCGAGCAACTGCGTGGCGGGCAACGCCGCGGCGGGCTCGGGCGTCGGGCCCGACAAGCTGCACTACATCCTCGGCATCACCAAGGCGTACACGACGCGCGTCGGCTCGGGCCCGTTCCCGACCGAGCTGCCAATCGACGTGTCCGGCACGGTGGGCCACCACCTGTCGACGGTCGGGCAGGAGCGCGGCACGGTGACCGGCCGGGCGCGGCGCTGCGGCTGGCTCGATGCCGCGGCGCTCGAGCGCAGCGTCATCATCAACGGCATCTCCGGGCTGTGCATCACCAAGCTCGACGTGCTCGACGGCTTGGCCGAGATCAAGGTCTGCGTCGGCTACGAACTGCACGGCAGGCGCGTCGAGATCCTGCCGCTCGACGCCGACGACATCGCCGCCTGCGTGCCGATTTACGACAGCCTCCCCGGCTGGCGCGAGAGCACCGCCGGGCTGACACGCTGGGACGCGCTGCCGAAGAACGCGCGCCGCTACCTCGAGCGCGTGCAGCAGTACATCGGCGCGCCGATCGACATGGTGTCGACCGGCCCCGACCGCGAGCACACCATCGTGCTGCGCCATCCCTACCACGGCTGAACACGAAGCAAACCGAGGGCCGACCGAGCATGCTGACCGACGACGGCAAACACCTTTACGTCTCGTGGGACGAGTACCACATGCTGATCGAGCGGCTGGCGCTCAAGGTGCACGCGTCGGGCTGGGCGTTCGACCAGATCCTGTGCCTGGCGCGCGGCGGCATGCGGCCCGGCGACGTGCTGTCGCGGGTGTTCGACAAGCCGCTGGCGATCATGGCGACGAGTTCGTACCGCGCCGAGGCCGGCACCATCCAGGGCCGGCTCGACATGGCGAAGTACATCACGCTGCCGCGCGGCGAGCTGGCCGGCCGGGTGCTGCTGGTCGACGATCTCGCCGACTCGGGCATCACCCTGCGCGCCGTGGTCGACCGGCTGCGCGGCATGCCGTCGATCACCGAACTGCGCTCGGCGGTGATCTGGACCAAGGCGGCATCGAGCTATGTGCCCGACTACTATGTCGAGATGCTGCCGACCAGCCCCTGGATCCACCAGCCGTTCGAGGACTACGACACCCTGCGCCCCGAGGGTCTGGCAAAGAAGTACGAGATCTGAAAAAGAGAAGGGCCGGCGCTGCAAAGCACCGGCCCGCCCTCATGTTGTTCCTGGTGCCCAGAAGAGGACTCGAACCTCCACGCCGTTAAGCGCTAGTACCTGAAACTAGTGCGTCTACCAATTCCGCCATCTGGGCAGCGAATCGGTCAGGATTTTACCATCACCAAGACACAAGAAACTTCCCCCACGCCCGGCCTGGCCCTGATGAGCGAGGTCGAGGGCACGGTGCAAGGTCACCGCGACGGCCACGGTTTCGTGCTCACGCACGGCAACGAGCCCGACATCTACCTTTCGCCGCAGGAGATGCGCAGCGTGCTGCATCGCGACCGCGTGCGCGTGCGCATCCTGCGCTACGACCGCCGCGGGCGCCCCGAGGGACGCGTGCTCGAGATCCTCGAGCGGCGCAAGGCGCCGATCATCGGTCGCCTGCTGCACGAGAGCGGCGCCTGGCTCGTCGCGCCCGAGGACAAGCGCTACGGCCAGGACATCCTGATTCCGAAGAACGCGACCGGCAACGCCACCGCCGGCCAGGTCGTGTCGGTCGAGCTGACCGAGCAGCCGTCGATGTACTCGCAGCCGGTGGGCCGCGTCACCGAGGTGCTCGGCGAGATCGACGACCCGGGCATGGAGATCGAGATCGCGGTGCGCAAGTACGAGGTGCCGCACCGCTTCTCGCCCGAGACGATCGCGCAGGCGGCCCAGCTGCCCGAGCGGATCCGTCCGGTCGACCGGCGCCACCGCGTCGACCTGACGGACGTGCCGCTGGTCACCATCGGCGGCGAGGCCGCGCGTGACTTCGACGATGCCGTCTACTGCGAGCCGGCGACGATCGGCCGCGCGAAGGCGCCCAACGCCTGGCGGCTGGTGGTCGCGATCGCCGACGTGAGCCACTACGTCGAGCCCGGCGAGCCGATCGACGCGGACGCCTACGAGCGCGCGACCTCGGTCTACTTCCCGCGCCGCGTAATCCCGATGCTGCCGGAGAAGCTGTCCAACGGGCTGTGCTCGCTCAACCCCGACGAGGACCGCCTGGCCATGGCGTGCGACATGCTCGTCACCGCACAGGGCGAGATCCACGCCTACCAGTTCTATCCGGCGGTGATGCGCTCGCACACCCGCTTCACCTACACCGAGGTGGCGGCGATCCTCGCCAACACGCGCGGCACGGAGGCGGCGCGGCATGCCGTACTGGTGCCGCACCTGCTGCACCTGCACGAGGTCTACCGCGCGCTGCTCAAGCACCGCGGCAAGCGCGGCGCGATCGACTTCGAGACCACCGAGACGCAGATCGTCTGCGACGAGCACGGCCGCATCGAGAAGATCGTGCCGCGCGTGCGCACCGAGGCGCACAAGCTGATCGAGGAGGCGATGCTGGCCGCCAACGTCTGCTCGGCCGACTTCGTGGCGCTGCACGAGCATGCGGCGCTGTACCGCGTGCACGAGGGCCCGACGCCGGAGAAGCGCACGCTGCTGCAGAACTACCTGAAGGCGCTCGGCCTCGGGCTGGCGATCAGCGACGACCCGACGCCGGCCGAGTACCAGCAGATCGCGCACACGACCAAGGACCGGCCCGACGCGACACAGATCCACACGATGCTGCTGCGCTCGATGCAGCAGGCGATCTACACGGCGAGCAATAGCGGCCACTTCGGGCTGGCCTACGAGGCCTACACCCACTTCACCAGCCCGATCCGACGCTATCCCGACCTGCTGGTGCACCGGGTGATCAAGGCGCTGCTGGCCGGCAAGCGCTACCGGCTCGCGACCGGCGCGTTCGAGGACGCGACGCGCAGCGGGCGCAAGGCGACGAAGGCGTCCGCGGCCGAGGAGCTCGAGGAGTGGGAGGCCGCGGGCGCGCATTGCAGCGCCAACGAGCGCCGCGCCGACGAGGCCTCGCGCGATGTCGAGGCCTGGCTGAAGTGCCGCTTCATGCGCGAGCACCTCGGCGAGGAGTACGCCGGCACGGTGAGCGCGGTGACCGGCTTCGGCCTGTTCGTCACGCTCGACGCGCTCTACGTCGACGGCCTGGTCCACATCAGCGAGCTCGGCGGCGAGTACTTCCGCTTTGACGAGGCGCGCCAGGAACTGCGCGGTGAACGCACCGGCGTGCGCTATGCGATCGGCTCGCGCGTGCGCGTGCAGGTCGGCCGCGTCGACCTCGACGGCCGCAAGATCGACTTCCGGCTGGTGCACGACGGCGA
>JBLMVT010000561.1:0-5107 GCA_050256835.1 Betaproteobacteria bacterium
GGGCTGAATCGACCAAGCAATTGCTTGGTTGGCATGGCCGAACTCCTGCGCACGCACTTCGACACCGAACACGTGCTGTTCCGCAAGGGCGTGGCCGACTGGCTCGCGCGCGAGGTCGGGCCGCGTTCGGCCGACTGGGAACGCGATGGGCTGGTGCCCAAGGCGGCGTGGCGTGCCGCCGGCGCGGCCGGCCTGCTCTGCACCTGGGCCGACGAGCGCTACGGCGGCGCCGGGCAGCGCGACTTCCGCTACGACCAGATCGTGGCCGAGGAACTCGGCCGCGCGAACGAAGCCGGGCTCGCGCTGCCGCTGCATTCGAGCATCATCGCGCCGTACATCGACCGCTTCGGCAGCGACGAGCAGAAGGCGCGCTGGCTCACCAAGGCGGTGTCGGGCGAGGCGGTGCTCGCGATCGCGATGACCGAGCCGGGCGCCGGCAGCGACCTCGCCGGCATGCGCACGCGCGCCGTGCGCGGCGCCGACGGCGACTGGACGCTGTCGGGCGCCAAGACCTTCATCTCCAACGGCATCAACGCCGACCTGGTGATCGTCGCCGCCAAGCCCGACGCGGAGAATCCGCGCCGGCTGGGCCTGTTCGTCGTCGAGTCGGGGATGCCGGGATTCACGCGCGGACGCCGCCTCGACAAGCTCGGCAACCGCGCGCAGGACACCGCCGAGCTGTTCTTCGACGGCGTGCGCGTGCCGGCGGCCAACGTGCTCGGCGACCCGGCGAAGGGCTTTCATGCGCTGATGGCCATGCTCGGCGACGAGCGCCTGACCGAGTCCTGCATCGCCTGCGGCATGATGGCCGGCGCGTTCGACGCGACGCTGGCCTACGTCAAGCAGCGCCAAGCCTTTGGCCAGCCGATCGGCGCGTTCCAGCACGTGCGCTTCCGGCTCGCCGAACTGCGCACCGAAATCGACTGCACCCAGGCCTTCGTCGACGCCTGCGTGATGGCGCACGTGCGCAGCGTGCTCACGCCCGAGCTGGCGGCCGAGGCCAAGCTCAAGGCCACCGAACTGCTCGGCCGCGTCGTCGACGACGGCGTGCAGTTCCATGGCGGCGCCGGCGTGATGATGGAGACGCCGATCGCGCGCTACTACGCCAACGCGCGCGTGCACCGCATCTGGGCCGGGTCGAGCGAGATCATGAAGGAGATCGTCGGCCGCTCGCTGGGGTTGTGATGCATTACGACTCGGTCTTCCGCCCCGACCTCTTCGCCGGCCAGGTCGCGATCGTCACCGGCGGCGGCACCGGGCTCGGCCGCTGCACCGCGCACGAGCTGGCCGCGCTCGGTGCGGCGGTGGCGCTGGTCGGCCGCACGCAGAGCAAGCTCGACGCGGTGCGCCGCGAGATCGAGGACGCCGGCGCCGGCGCCGCCAGCACGCACGCCTGCGACATCCGCGACGAGGCGGCGGTGCGCGGCGTCGTCACCGAGGTGCTGGCGCTGCACGGCCGGCTCGACGCGCTGGTCAACAACGCCGGCGGCCAGTTCCCGTCGCCGCTGGAAAAGATCAGCGCCAACGGCTGGGACGCCGTGGTGCGCACCAATCTCTCGGGCGGCTTTCTGATGGCGCGCGAGTGCTACACGCAGGCCATGCGCGAGCACGGGGGCGCCATCGTCAACGTGATCGCCGACATGTGGATGGGCATGCCGGGCATGGGCCACTCGGGTGCGGCGCGTGCCGGCATGCTCAACCTCACCGAGACGGCGGCGCTCGAATGGGCGCCGGTGCGCGTGAACGCGGTCGCGCCGGGCTGGATCGCCTCCAGCGGCATGGATCGCTACCCGCCCGAGATGGCCCCGCTGATCCGCTCGATGCCCGACCTGGTTCCGCTCGGCCGGCTCGGCACCGAGAGCGAGGTCGCGGCGGCGATCGTCTTCCTGCTCTCGCCGGCCGCCGCCTTCGTGAGCGGCGCCTGCCTGCGCATCGACGGCGCCGCGCCGAACGCCAAGCGCATCTGGCCGCAGGTCGGCCGCGGCGGGACGACGCTGCCGTTCAACGGGTTCCATCTGGCGTCGGTGCCGCGCGTGCTGCGCGAGGACGACGACGGGTGATGCCCACGCTCGCCTCGCGCATCGACCCCGCGTCGCCCGCCTTCGCCGAAAACCGCGGGCACATGCTCGCCGCCATCGAACGCTGGCGTGCCATCGAGCGGCGCACGCGCGAGGCCAGCGCGCAGGCCGGCCCGCTGTTCGAGCGCCGCGGCCAGCTGCTGCCGCGCGAGCGCGTCGCCCGCCTGCTCGACCCCGGCGCGCCATTCCTCGAGCTGTCCACCCTGGCCGGCTGGCTGCAGGACGTGCCCGACCCCGAACGCAGCATCGCCGGCGGCGGCTTCGTCGCCGGCATCGGATCGGTGGCCGGCACGCACGTGATGGTCGTCGCCGACGACGCCGGCATCGACGCGGGCGCGATGCAGCCGGTCGGCCTCGACAAGTTCCTGCGCGCGCAGGCACTCGCGCTGCAGAACCGGCTGCCGTTCGTGCACCTGGTCGAGTCGGCCGGCGCCAACCTGCTGGCCTATCGCGTCGATCATTTCGTGCGCGGCGGCGAGCTGTTCGCCAACCTGGCGCGGCTGTCGGCGGCCGGGCTGCCGGTCGTCTCGGTCGTGCACGGGTCCTCGACCGCCGGCGGCGCCTACATGACGGGGTTGGCCGACTACGTCGTGATGGTGCGCGGGCGCGGGCGCGCCTTCCTCGCCGGCCCGCCGCTGCTCGAGGCCGCCACCGGCGAACGCGCCGACGACGAGGAGCTCGGCGGCGCCGAGCTGCACGCGCAGGTCTCCGGGCTGGCCGAGTACCTGGCCGACGACGACGCCCACGCGCTGGCGGTCGCGCGCGAGCTGATCGCCTCGCTCGGCCTGCCGCGCGCCGAGTGGCCGCGCGGCGAGCCGCCGGCCTTCGACGCCGAGGAGCTGCTCGGCGTCGTGCCGCACGACCTGCGCAAGCCGCTGGACATGCGCGAGGTCGTCGCGCGCCTCGTCGACGCCTCGGCCTTCCTCGAGTTCAAGCCGGACTACGGGCCGGCGACGCTCGCCGGGCACGCCGCCATCCACGGCATCGCGGTCGGGATCGCCAGCAACAACGGCCCGCTCGACCCTCCCGGCGCGACCAAGCTGACGCACTTCGTCCAGGCCTGCTGCCAGGCCGGCCTGCCGATCGTGTACCTGCAGAACACGACCGGCTTCATCGTCGGCAAGGACGCCGAGCGCGCCGGCATGATCAAGCATGGCAGCAAGCAGATCCAGGCGATCGCCAACGCCACCGTGCCGCAGCTCACCGTGCACTGCGGCTCGAGCTACGGCGCCGGCAACTACGGCATGTGCGGCCGCGGCCTCGCTCCGCGCTTCGCGTTCAGCTGGCCGAACGCGCGCACCGCGGTGATGGGCGCCGAGCAGGCGGCGAGGACGATGGCGATCGTCATGCGCGAGGGCGCGCGCCGCAAGGGCGAGCCGGTCGACGCGGGCCGGCTCGCCGCGCTGCAGGCGAAGATCGTGCAGACCTTCGAGCGCCAGACCGACGCCTTCTACACCTCCGGGCTGCTGCTCGACGACGGGCTCGTCGACCCGCGCGACACCCGCGACGTGCTCGGCCTCGTCCTCGCGCTGTGCGCGCAGGCCGAGCGCCGCGTGCCGCGCCCGGTGCAGTTCGGCGTGGCGCGGATGTGAACCGATCGGAGGACCCATGTGGACCCATGAACACGACGAACTGCGGCGCAGCCTGCGCCGCTTCATCGACGCCGAGATCAACCCGCACGTCGACGAGTGGGAGGCGGCGGAGATCTTTCCCGCGCACGAGCTGTTCCGCAAGATGGGCGCGCTCGGCTTCCTCGGGCTGACCAAGCCGGCCGAGTACGGCGGCAGCGGGCTCGACTACTCGTATTCGGTGGCGATGGCCGAGGCGCTCGGCCACGTGCACTGCGGCGGCGTGCCGATGGCGATCGGCGTGCAGACCGACATGGCGACGCCGGCGCTGGCGCGCTTCGGCTCCGACGAGCTGCGCCGCGAGTTCCTCGCCCCCACCATCGCCGGAGAATACGTCGCCTGCCTGGGCGTGAGCGAGGTCGGCGCCGGCTCGGACGTCGCCTCGATCAAGACGCGCGCGCGCAAGGACGGCGCCGACTACGTCATCGACGGCGGCAAGATGTGGACGACCAGCGGCACGCAGGCCGACTGGTGCTGCCTGCTCGCCAACACCGGCGAGGGTCCGGCGCACCGCAACAAGTCGCTGATCTGCGTGCCGATGAAGACGCCGGGCATCAGCGTCGCGAGGAAGATCCGCAAGATCGGGATGATGTCGTCGGACACCGCGCAGCTGCACTTCGACGGCGTGCGCGTGCCGCAGCGCTTTCGCATCGGCGACGAAGGCCAGGGCTTCGTCTACCAGATGCAGCAGTTCCAGGAGGAGCGCCTGTGGGCCGCGGCCAACGCGATCGAGGGGCTGCTGGCCTGCCTCGACGAGACCGTCGCCTACGTGCGCGAGCGCAAGATCTTCGGGCAGGCGGTGCTCGACCACCAGGTGGTGCACTTCCGCCTCGCCGAGCTGAAGACCGAGATCGAGTCGCTGCGCGCCCTCACCTACCGTGCGACCGAGCTCTACATCGCCGGGCAGGACGTCACCGAACTCGCCTCGATGGCCAAGCTGAAGGCCGGCCGGCTGCTGCGCAGCGTGCCCGACGCCTGCCTGCAGTACTGGGGCGGCATGGGCTACACGTGGGAGAACCGCGTTTCGCGGCTGTACCGCGACGGCCGGCTGGCGTCGATCGGCGGCGGCGCCGACGAGGTCATGCTCGGCATCATCGCCAAGGCGATGGGCATCTTCCCGAAGGCCCTGCGTTGACCTTCGACTCGCTGCTGATCGCCAACCGCGGCGAGGTCGTGGTGCGCGTCGCGCGCAGCGCGCGCGCGCTCGGCCTGCGCACCGTCGCCGTCGCCTCCGACGCCGACCGCGACGCGGTGCACACCCGGGTGTGCGACGAGACCATCGCGATCGGCGGCGCGCGGCCGGCCGACTCCTACCTGCGCGCCGACAAGATGCTCGCCGCCGCGCGCGCCGCCGGCGCGCAGGCGGTTCACCCCGGCTGGGGCTTCCTGGCCGAGTCGGCC
>JBLMVT010000562.1:0-2682 GCA_050256835.1 Betaproteobacteria bacterium
GACATGTTCGAGCAGGCCAAGAAGAGCGCACCCTGCATCATCTTCATCGACGAGATCGACGCCGTCGGGCGGCACCGCGGCGCGGGCCTCGGCGGCGGCAACGACGAGCGCGAGCAGACCCTCAACCAGATGCTGGTCGAGATGGACGGCTTCGAGACCAACCTCGGCGTGATCGTCATGGCGGCAACCAACCGGCCCGACATCCTCGACCCGGCGCTGCTGCGCCCGGGGCGCTTCGATCGTCAGGTCTACGTGACGCTGCCCGACGTGCGCGGCCGCGAGCAGATCCTCAACGTGCACATGCGCAAGGTGCCGATCGGCCAGGACATCCGCGCCGACATCCTGGCGCGCGGCACGCCCGGATTCAGCGGGGCGGATCTGGCAAATCTGGTCAACGAGGCGGCGCTGTTCGCCGCGCGTCGCAGCGCGCGGGTGGTCGAGATGATCGACTTCGAGCGAGCCAAGGACAAGATCATGATGGGGCCCGAGCGCAAGTCGATGGTCATGCCCGAGGAGGAGCGGCGCAACACCGCCTACCACGAGGCCGGCCACGCGCTGGTGGCGCGCCTGATGCCCAAGACCGACCCGGTGCACAAGGTGACGGTGATCCCGCGCGGGCGAGCGCTCGGCGTGACGATGCAGCTGCCCGAAGGCGACCGCTACAGCATGGACAAGGAGCGCATGCTGTCGACCGTCTCGGTGCTGTTCGGCGGGCGCATCGCCGAGGAGGTGTTCATGCACCAGATGACCACCGGCGCGAGCAACGACTTCGAACGCGCCACGCAGATCGCCCGCGACATGGTGACCCGCTACGGCATGACCGACGAGCTGGGGCCGATGGTCTATGCCGAGAACGAGGGCGAGGTGTTTCTCGGCCGCTCGGTGACCAAGCAGGTCAACGTCTCGGAAGAGACGATGCAGAAGGTCGACAAGCAGATCCGCCGCATCATCGACGAGCAGTACGCGATCGCGCGCAAGCTGATCGAGGAGAACCAGGACAAGATGCACGCGATGGCGCGGGCGCTGCTCGAGTGGGAAACCATCGATAGCGACCAGATCGACGACATCATGAACGGCAAGCCGCCGCGTCCGCCCAAGGACTGGACGCCGAGCGCGCCGAAGCCGGGCGGCCCGGCCGCGCCGGTCGGCACCGACGGAGCGCCGGCGACCGCATGAGCGTCGGGGCGCACGACCCTGCAACGGGGCCGCAAGGCCCCGTTTCTTCGTCGGCCTGGCAGACCGCGCGCTTTCGCATCGACCTGTCGGCGCCGCGCGTCATGGGCATCGTCAACGTCACGCCGGATTCGTTCTCCGACGGCGGACGGCACGGCGGCAGCGCGGGCGCCATCGCGCACTGCGAGCGGCTGCTGAAGGCAGGCGCCGCGATCCTGGACGTCGGCGGCGAGTCGAGCCGGCCGGGCGCCGAGCCGGTGCCGCTGGCCGAGGAGCTCGAGCGCGTGCGGCCGGTGCTGCGCGCCGCCGTGACGCTGGGCGTGCCGGTGTCGATCGACAGCTACAAGCCGGAGGTGATGCGCGAGGCGCTCGACCTCGGCGTCGATATCGTCAACGACATCAAGGCGCTGCGCGAGCCCGGCGCGCTCGATGCGGTGGCCGGGCACCCGAGCTGCGGCGTCTGCCTGATGCACATGCGCGGCATGGACCCCATGACGATGCAGGCCGACGGGCTCGAGTACGACGACGTCGTGCGCGAGGTCGGCGAGTTCCTGCGCGAGCGCGCCGATGCGGTGCGCTCGCGCGGCGTGGCGGGCGAGCGCATCGTCCTCGACCCCGGCATCGGCTTCGGCAAGCGCGACCGCCACAACATCGAGCTGCTGGCGCGCATGGACGAACTGTGCGCGCTCGGCCTGCCGCTGCTGGCCGGCTGGTCGCGCAAGGGCACGCTGGGCAAGATCACCGGTCGGCCGCTGGCCGAGCGCACGGTGGCCAGCGTCGCCGCCGCGCTGGCCGCGGTGCAGCGCGGCGCGCGCATCGTTCGCGTGCACGACGTCGCCGAGACCGTCGACGCGCTGGCCGTGTGGCGCGCCGCGGCCCTGTGCTGACGGCACAATCGGCGCGATGAGCAGGACCTACTTCGGCACCGACGGCATCCGCGGCACCGTCGGCACACCGCCGATCACCGCCGATTTCATGCTGCGCCTGGGCCACGCCGTCGCACGGGTGCTGAAGGCGACCATCGCGCGGCCGACGGTGCTGATCGGCAAGGACACGCGCATCTCGGGCTACATGATCGAGTCGGCGCTGGAGGCGGGTTTCGCATCGGCGGGCGTCGACGTGCTGCTGACCGGGCCGCTGCCGACGCCCGGCGTCGCCTACCTCACGCGGGCGTTGCGGCTCGACTTGGGCGTCGTCATCAGCGCCTCGCACAACCCCTACGGCGACAACGGCATCAAGTTCTTCTCGGCGCACGGCGAGAAGCTGCCCGATGCATGGGAACAGGCGGTCGAGTCGATGCTCGGCGAGCCCGCGCAGTGGGTGGATTCGGCGGGGCTGGGCCGCGCGCGCCGGCTCGACGACGCGGGCGGACGCTACGTCGAGTTCTGCAAGAGCACGTTCGCCAACGACCTGTCGCTCAAGGGCCTGAAGATCGTGGTCGACGCCGCGCACGGCGCCGCGTATTCGGTCGCGCCCGCGGTGTTCCACGAGCTGGGCGCGCAGGTCGCC
>JBLMVT010000563.1:0-4606 GCA_050256835.1 Betaproteobacteria bacterium
GCAGCGGCGGCGAGCCGGCGCAGGCGTTGAGGCTGCTGCGCGAAGCCCTGCCGCACCGGCCGGCCGGCCTGATCGTCGCCGGACTCGAACCGGGCGGCGAGGCCGAGGGCGCGGCCACGCAGGGCAAGGCGCCTTGCGTGCTGCTCGGCGTGCTGTCGGACGACCCGGCGCTGGCCTGCGTCGGCGTCGACGACGAGGCGGCGGGCCACGCGCTCGCCCGGCACCTGCTCGAGCGCGACCGCAAGCGCATCGCCTTCGTCGGCGCGGGCAGCGGTGTCGCGCTGCGCCGGCGCACCGAAGGGTGGCGCCGCGCGCTGCACGACGCCGGTCTGTACGACGCGCGGCGCGAGGTGCACGACCCGCGACCCCCCTCGCTGCCGCTCGGCGCCGAGCTGTTCGCCGAACTGCACGAGCGCCAGCGCGCTAACGACGCGGTCGTCTTCTCCGACGACCGCCTGGCCCAGGGTGCCCTGCTCGCCGCGCTGAGGCTGCACCTGCGCGTGCCGCAGCAGGTCGCGATTGCCGGCTTCGGTGACCTCGAGGGCGCCGAACAGATGCCCGCGCCGCTGACGACCGTGCGCCTGCCCGGCGCCGCGCTCGGCGCCGAGGCCGCGCGGCTGCTGCTGGCGATGCTGCAGGGCGGACCGCCGGCGCGCGTCGACCTCGGCTTCGAGCTGGTGGTGCGCGCCAGCAGCTGAGCCGTCAATCCTTCGCTGCCGGCATCTGTGCCACGGCCAGCGCGCCGGCGGCCTGGGCCGCCGGGTGCTTCTGCTCGCGCACCAGCAGCGAGTAGATCACCGGCACCACGACCAGCGTCAGCAGCGTCGAGGTGATCACGCCGCCGATGATGGCGCGGCCCATCGAGGCCTGGATCTCGCCGCCCTCGTCGAGCGCCAGCGCCAGCGGCAGCATGCCGAACACCATCGCGGCGGTGGTCATCATGATCGGCCGCATGCGCACCAGCCCGGCCTCGAGCAGCGCCTGGGCGACGCCCGCGCCGCGCCGGCGCGCGTGGTTGGCGAAGTCGACCAGCAGGATCGCGTTCTTCGTCACCAGCCCCATCAGCATCACCAGCCCGATCATCGAGAACAGATTGAGCGTCGAGCGCGTCGCGAGCAGCGCCAGCATGACGCCGATCAGCGCCAGCGGCAGCGAGGCCATGATCGCCACCGGCTGCACGAAGCTGCCGAACTGCGACGCCAGCACGATGTAGATGAAGATCACCGACAGCGAGATCGCGGCGACGATGGCGGCGAACGCCTCCTCCTGGTCCTTGGTCGCGCCGCCGATGTCGAAGCGGTAGCCCGGCGGCAGCGGCCAGGCCTTGGCCAGCGTCTTGACCTCGTTGCCGACGTCGCCGGCCGGACGGTCCTTCACGCCGGCGAAGACCGCGTGGCGGCGCAGCAGGTCCTGGCGCTTGATCACCTCGGGGTTGACGACGCTCACGATGTCGGCCACGCGCGCGAGCGCGATCGGCGTGCCGTCCTTCGCGTAGGCCACGGGCAGGTCGTCGAGCTGGGCAACGTTCTCGCGCGCGATGTGTGGCAGTCGCAGTTCGACCTCGACCTGCTCGCCGTCGGGCGCCGTCCAGTAGGTCGCGACGTCGCCGTTGACGAAGGCGCGCAGCGAGGCCGCCAGGTCGGCCGGCGTGAGCCCGAGCTCGCGCACGGCGTCGGGCTTGAGTCGCACGGCGTACGCCGGCAGCCCGGGCTTGACCGAGGTCTCGAGATCGGTGACGCCCTTGATCTTCCCCACCTCGGCGGCGAACTTGCCGATCTCGCGCTCGAGCACGTCCGTGTCGGGCCCGAGCAGCGAGACGAAGATCGGCCGGTCGCCGACCGAGACGTCGATGCCGGGGATGGGCTTCAGCGCCTCGCGCACCGCGTCCTCGACCTGCTTCTGGCTGCGCGCGCGCGACAGCCGCGGCGTGAGCGGGATGCCCAGCTGCGCTTGGTTGCGGCTGCCGTTGCCGGCATCGCCGATCGTCGAGGAAACCAGCCGCACCTCGGGCAGCGTGCGCAGCGCGGCCTCGACCTCGGCGACCTTGGTGCTCGCGCGCTCGAGGCTCACGCCGACCGGCAGCCGCACGTTGAGCTGGATGTAGCTGTTGTCCGTCTGCGGGATGAACTCGCTGCCGACCACCGGCGCCAGCGCCAGCGCGCCGGCGAAGCTGGCCGCGCCGATGCCGAGCACGATGCCGCGCGGGCCGAGGTGCAGCCAGGCCGGGCCGTAGCGCCGGCCGCTGAAGATCCAGCCGATCAGCCGCGCGTAGACGGCATGCAGCCGGTCCAGCGCGCGGTCGGTGGCGCGCATCAGGCTGCCGAGCACCGGCACGGTCGCCAGCCGGTTCGACGGCGGATCCTTCCACACCGACGACAGCATCGGGTCGAGCGTGAAGCTGACGAACAGGCTGACCAGCACCGCCACCGTCACGGTGATGCCGAACGGGAAGAAGAACTTGCCGACGATGCCGCTCATGAACGCCACCGGCACGAACACCGCGCAGATCGCGAAGGTGGTCGCCATCACCGCCAGGCCGATCTCGTCGGTGCCTGCGCGCGCGGCCGTGTGGTGGTCCTTGCCCATGCGGATGTGGCGCACGATGTTCTCGCGCACCACGATGGCATCGTCGATCAGCAGTCCGATGCACAGCGACAGCGCCATCATCGTCATGAAGTTGAGCGTGAAGCCGAAGGCGTGGACGGCGATGAACGACGACACCACCGCGATCGGCAAGGTCAGCCCGGTGATGATCGTGCTGCGCCAGCTGTGCAGGAACAGGAACACGATGGCGATCGTCAGCAGCGCGCCCTCGGCGAGCGTGCGCTTGACGCCGGCCAGCGAGCTGCGCACCCAGTCGCTGTCGGCGTAGACGAGCTTCAGCTCGACGCCCGGCGGCAGTGACTTCCTCAGCTCGTCGGCCGCCGACTTGATGCCCTCGCCGGTCTCGACGATGTTGGCGTCCTGCTGCTTGAAGACCTGGAAGTTGATCGCCGGCTGGCCGTCGACGCGCGCCAGCGAGTCGGGCTCGCGCTCGCGCTCGACCAGCGTGCCGAGGTCGGCCAGCCGCACCACGCTGCCGCCGCGCGTGCTGACGACGACATCGGCGAAGCTCCGCGCGTCGCGCAGCTTGCCTTCGACGCGCACGATCGACTCGCTGGTCGCGCCGTAGAGCAGGCCGACCGGCACGTCCATGTTGGCGCGCGCCAGCGCCGCCGACACCTCGGCCGGGGTGATCTGGTTGGCGCGCAGGCGCTGCGGGTCGAGATCGATGCGAACCTGGCGCACCATCAGGCCGCCGACGTCGACGCGCGCCACGCCGGCGACGCGCTCGAGGCGCTTGCGCACCGTCTGGTCGGCCAGCAGCGACAGCTCGCGCGGACTGCGGTCGGGCGCGAGCAGCGAGAGGTAGACGATCGGCTGGGCGTTATCACCGTCGAAGCGCGACACGAACGGCGGCTTCACGTCGCGCGGGAAGCTCGCCTGCACCTGCGAGACTTTGTCGCGCACCTCCTGCACCGCGCGGCTCATGTCGGCGTCGAGGCGGAACTCGATGCCGGTCTCGGAGCGCCCTTCCCAGCTGTTGCTGCGGATCATCTTCACGCCGGCGATGCCGTTGAAGGCGAGCTCCAGCGGACGCGTGATCTCGGCCTCGACCGCCTCGGGCGACGCGCCGGGATAGGCGACGCTCACGTAGACGACCGGCGGCGCGATGTCGGGCAGCCGCTCGACACGCAACTGCGCGTATGAGAACAGCCCGAGCACGCATAGCGCGGCCATCACCATCGTGGCGAAGACCGGGTTGGCGATCGAGACGCGCGTGATCCACATGGGTCTGCTCCCCCTCTCCCCGCGGGGGAGAGGGCCGGGATGAGAGGCCGGCTACGACTTGAACTTCTGCGGCGCCGTCGCCGATGCCGCCGCCGGCGGCGGCTGTCGCACTGCCGCCGGGGCGCCCTCCTTCAGGTTGTCGTACGACGCCGCGAGCACGACGGCATCGTCGGGCAGTCCGCGCAGCACCTCGACGCGGCCGGCGGCGGCATCGCGCCGACCGGTGACGACGATGCGCCGCACCAGCGTCCCGTGCTCGAGCGTCCACACCTGATCCTGGCCGGCACTCTGCGTCACGGCGCTGATCGGCACCGTGAGCCGGCGCGCATCGTCGGCGAGTTCCACCAACGCCTCGCCGTACTGCCCGGCACGCAGCCGTTCGTCGCGGTTGTCGAGCACGACGACGACGGCGATGGCGCGCGTGCCGGCCTCGGCGGCCGGCGCAATGCGGTCGATGCGTCCGCGGTTGCGCGCCGCCTGCTCGGGCGTCTGGCCCTCCACCCGCACGGCTGCTGGCTGGCCCACGGCGAGCCGCGACACCTCGTGCGTGCCGACGCTGCCGACCAGCTCGAGCGTCGACAGGTCGACGATCGTCACCACGTTCTGCTCGGCGGCCAGCTTCTCGCCCGGTACGACGTGGCGCTTGCCGACGATGCCCGAGATTGGCGCGACCAGCGCGGCGTCGCGCACGCCGACCTGCGACATCGCCAGCTGCGCCTCGGCCGACTTGAGCGCCGCGCGCGCCGCGTCGAGGCGCGCCTGCGACGATTGCAGC
>JBLMVT010000564.1:0-2685 GCA_050256835.1 Betaproteobacteria bacterium
CGGTGCTGGTCGGCCCGTCGCTGCCGCGCGGACGCTGAGGCCGCTATGCGGCGCCGCCGCGCCCGCCGGCGTCGCCGTGCTCGAGCAGCAGCGTGACGAGCAACGTCGAGTCGGCGCGTGCGCGCACCGCGTGCCGCTGCCCGCCCGGCAGGGCCACCAGTTCCCCCGCATGCAGGCGCCGCGTGCCGAGCGGCATCACGACCTCGACCTCGCCCTCGAGGCAGTGGATCGTGCACGGCTCGTCGACCGCGTGCTCGGGCAGGTCCCTGCGTGCGGGCAGCACCAGGTGCAGCAGCTGCAGCCGATCGGTCTTCAGCAGGCTGGTGCTCGTCGCGTCCTTCAGCGCCGCGCCGAGCGGGCGCACGCTGACGACATCGAGCAGCCGGGCGTGGGGCAGGGCCATGGTGTGCGTGCGGCAGTGGGTTCGACGGCAGCCAGCATGCGCGATGCCCGCTGCGCCCGCAACTCCTAAGATGAGATGCGTCGCCGAGCCTCGCATGACCGTCTCGACTGCCACCGACCCCACGGGCGGCTTCTTCGCCGGCCTGCCGCGGCTGGCCAGCGCGCGCGATGTCTTCGACGCCGGCCGCTACGGGAGCGCACCCGACGACTGGGTGCTCGCCGTCACCGACATCGTCGGCTCGACCGCGGCGATCGCGCAAGGGCAGCACAAGACCGTCAACTTCGTCGCCGCGATGGCCATCGCGGCGCTGAAGAACCTGTGCGCTCCGCTGCCGCTGCCGTTCCTCTTCGGCGGCGACGGAACGGTGGTGATGGTGCCGCCGCGCCACGCCGAGCAGGCGCGCGTCGCACTGGCGCGCGTGCGCCGCACCGCGGCCGACGAGTTCGCACTCGGCCTGCGGGTCGCCCTGGTGGCGGTGGGCGCGTTGCGTCGCTTCGGCTGCGACGTCCAGGTCGGGCGCTACGAACCCTCGCCGGGCAACAGCTTCGGCGTCTTCGCGGGCGGCGGAGTGCGCCGCCTGGAAGCGGCGCTGCGCGGCCAGGGCGACCCGGCCCTGGTGGCGCTCGCCGCCGTGCCCGAGTCACTCGACGACGGCGAGCCGGTCGACCTGACCGGCCTGTCGTGCCGCTGGGACGCGCTGCGCTCGCGCCGCGGCAAGATGGTGTCGGTGATCGTGCAGGGCGATGCCGATCATGGCGCGATCCACGCCGGCGTGATGCGGCTTGCCGGCCAGGCCGGCGTCCCGCGGCCGGTGCGACTGGACACGCTGGCCACGCGCTGGCCGCCCGTCGACTTCATGCTCGAGGCGCGCGCCCGCCGCGGGCGCGGCCCGCTGGCGTGGGCGGCGGCGCGTGTGCTGTGGGAGAGTCTGCTCGGGCGATTGGTGTTCGCGCGCGGCCGGCCGATCGGCGGCTTCGACCCCGAGCGCTACCTGCAGGAAATGACGACCAACACCGACTTCTGCCGGCACGACGACACCACCTGCTTCGTCGTCGACTGTGCGCACGACCAAGTCGAGGCGATCCGCGTCCACCTCGACGACTGCGCCGCGTCGGGGCGCTGCCGCTACGGCATGGACGTGTCCGACACCGCGCTGCTCACCTGCCTGGTGACGTCGACCGCCGACAGCCTGCACGTGCACTTCGTGGACGGCGGCGGCGGGGGCTACACCAACGCCGCCCGCACGCTCAAGGCCGCTGCGGCGGCGGACGGCTGATTTGACGCCTGCCGAGGCGTCAGCGCGCGCCGTGCCGCGCCAGGTAGTCGAGCAGCCCGTCGAGCGTCTCGACCTGCCGGTAGTCGGCTTCCGGGATCTCGACGCCGAGGCGCTGGTGCAGCGCGATCAGCAGGTTGAGGAAGTCGAACGAGTCGATGTCGAGCTGCTCGCGCAGCGAGGCCTTCGGGTCGATGCGTGCGAGGTCGGCCTCGGGCGCGATCGCCAGCACGCAGTCGGCGACGGTGTCGCGGATCGGGTCGGGCTTCGTCATGCCAGGGTCTCCGGGCGGGCCAGCCGCTCGCGCAGCGCGGCGAGGAAGCGCGCGCCGACCAGTCCGTCGCTGGCGCGGTGGTCGGCGGCCAGCGAGACGTGCACGGTGCGCGCGGCGACCACGAGGCCGTCCTGCACCACCGGGCGCGACGCGACCTGGCCGAGCCCGACGAGCGCGACCTGCGGCGGGTAGATCACGCCGTACACGGTGTCGGTGCCCAGCTCGCCGAGGTTGGTCACGGTGACGGTCGAGTCGGCGAGGTCCGAGCCGCGCAGCTGGCCGCTGCGCGCGCGGCCGAGCGCGTCGCGCAGCGCGGCCATGGTCTGCGCCAGCGTCAGCCGGTCGGCGTCGTGCACGGTCGGCACGACCAGCCCGCCGCCGCGCAGGGCGGTGACGATGCCGACGTGCACCGCGTCGGCCGGCCGGAAGCGCCCGTTCTCGAAGCGCCCGTTCAGCGCCGGCGACTCGCGCAGCGCCAGCGCGATGGCGCGCAGCGCGAGCGCGACGAACAGCACGCGCTCGGCCAGCGGCCGCCCGGCATTGAAGCGCTCCAGCCAGCCGAGCGCCGGCTCGACGACGACCTCGCAGCCGAGGTAGTAGTGGGGGATCTCGCGCTTGGAGCGCGCCATCGCCGCGCCGATGACGGCGCGCATCGCGTCGGCCGGCGTGGCCGGCGCCGGCCGCGACGCCGCCGCCCGCTCGACGTCGGCGATCGAGATCGGCTGCTCGCCGCCG
>JBLMVT010000565.1:0-6629 GCA_050256835.1 Betaproteobacteria bacterium
CCGGCATCGTCGGCGAGGGTGGCCAGGCGCCCATGGCGCCAGAGGACGAGGCTCATCGCGCGTCGGCGCGCACGACGCGGCTCATGGGCTGAAGTGCCCTTCGAGCTGGTAGCGCGAGCCCGGGTGCACCAGTCGCGCCAGCGTGATCGGGACGCCGCGGCTCACGGTACGGCGCACGACGACCAGGCAGGGCTCGTGGCGGCCGATGCCCAGCAGCCGCGCCTCCTGCTCGGTCGGCTCGGCGGCCTCGATCGTGTACTGCGCCTGCCACAGCGGCGCGACCTCGAGCAGGTAGTGCGTCGGCGTCGTCTGCGTGAAGTCGACCTCGAGGTAGTGCGGCGCGCAGGCCGGGTTGACGTAGCGGTCCTCGCACTGCAGCGGCACGCCGTTGTCGTGGTGCACGATCAGCGTGTGGAACACCCCCGCGCCGGGCGCCAGGCCGAGCTGGCGCGCCAGCTCGGGCGGCGCCCGCTCCTCGCGCGTCACGTGCACCTCGGCGTGGTGGCGATGGCCGCGCGCGCCGATCTCCTCGTGCAGGTCGCGGATCGTCAGCCTCGAGGACACCTTGTGCAGCTGCGCGGCGAAGGTGCCGACGCCCTGCACGCGCTCGACCAGCCCCTCGGCCTGCAGCTCGCGCAGCGCGCGGTTGACCGTCATGCGGCTGACGCCGAACTGCGCCACCAGCTCGGCCTCGGAAGGCATCAGCGCGCCCGGGCGCCAGCGGCCGGCGGCCAGCTCGGTCTTGAGGAACCGCTTGACGCGGAGATACGGGGCGGCAGCGCGCGCGTCCATGCGGCGATCCTACTTGCATAGGCTTGTCTAGACAAGATGGTGCCGCCAGATGCGGAATCGGGGAAAGCACGGAGTCGACGCTCCTTGCCCAGACTTGTCTAGACAACTACGATTCGAGCCTGTTCCGCATCGCCCGAGACTGCCATGACCGACCTGTCCACCCCGGCCCGCGGCGCGCTCGCGCGGCCGGTGCGCGCACCGCGCGGCAGCACGCTCGCCTGCCGCAACTGGCTGATCGAGGCCGCCTACCGCATGATCCAGAACAACCTCGATCCCGAGGTGGCCGAGAACCCGGACGCGCTCGTCGTCTACGGCGGCATCGGCAAGGCGGCGCGCGACTGGCCCGCCTTCGAGCGCATCCTCGAGGCGCTGCGCGCGCTGCGCGAGGACGAGTCGCTGCTGGTGCAGTCGGGCAAGCCGGTGGGCGTGTTCCGCACCCACCCCGACGCGCCGCGCGTGCTGATCGCCAATTCCAACCTGGTGCCCAAGTGGGCGACCTGGGAGCACTTCCACGAGCTCGACCGCAAGGGCCTGATGATGTTCGGCCAGATGACGGCCGGCTCGTGGATCTACATCGGCAGCCAGGGCATCGTGCAGGGCACCTACGAGACCTTCGTCGAGGCGGCGCGTCAACACTACGGTGGAGATCTGGCCGGCCGCTGGATCCTCACCGCCGGGCTGGGCGGCATGGGCGCTGCGCAGCCGCTGGCCGCGGTGTTCGCCGGTGCCTCGTGCCTGGTCGTCGAGTGCCAGCAGTCGCGCATCGACTTCCGGCTGCGCAGCCGCTATCTCGACGAGCAGGCGGCCGACCTCGACGACGCGCTGGCGCGCATCGCGAAGTACACGGCGCAGAAGCGGGCGGTGTCGGTCGGACTGCTCGGCAACGCGGCCGAGGTGCTGCCCGAGCTGGTGCGCCGCGGCCTGCGGCCCGACCTCGTGACCGACCAGACGTCGGCGCACGACCTCGTCAACGGCTACCTGCCCGCCGGCTGGAGCGTCGAGCGCTGGCGTGCCGCGCAGGCCGACGAGACGCGCCACGCCGAGCTGCGCGAGGCCGCCGCGGCCTCGTGCGCGGTGCACGTGCGCGCCATGCTCGACTTCAAGCGCGCGGGCGTGCCGACGGTCGACTACGGCAACAACATCCGCCAGGTCGCCTTCGACCGGGGCGTCGCGGACGCGTTCGACTTCCCCGGCTTCGTGCCGGCCTACATCCGGCCGCTGTTCTGCCGTGGCAAGGGTCCGTTCCGCTGGGTCGCGCTGTCGGGCGACCCGGAGGACATCCGCAAGACCGACGCGAGGCTCAAGGAACTGTTCCCGGCCGACGCGCAGCTGCACCGCTGGCTCGACATGGCGCAAGCGCGCATCGCCTTCCAGGGCCTGCCCGCGCGCATCTGCTGGCTGGGCCTCGGCGAGCGGCACCGCGCCGGCCTCGCCTTCAACGAGATGGTGGCCTCGGGCGAGCTGAGGGCGCCGATCGTGATCGGCCGCGACCACCTCGACGCCGGCTCGGTCGCCTCGCCCAACCGCGAGACCGAGAGCATGCGCGACGGCTCGGACGCCGTCTCCGACTGGCCGCTACTGAACGCGCTGCTGGCCACCGCGGGCGGCGCGACCTGGGTCAGCCTGCACCACGGCGGCGGCGTCGGCATGGGCTACTCGCAGCACGCCGGCGTGGTGATCGTCTGCGACGGCACCGACGCCGCGGCCAGGCGCATCGAGCGCGTGCTGTGGAACGACCCGGCGACCGGCGTCATGCGCCACGCCGACGCGGGCTACGAGGACGCCATCACCTGCGCGAGGGAACACGGCCTGAACCTGCCGATGCTGGGGCGCTGATGGAGTTGCTGCTGCGCCCCGGCGCGCTCACGCTCGAGCAGTTGCAGGCGATCCATCGCGGTGGCGTGAAGCTCTCGCTCGACGCCGGCGCGCGCGCGGCGATCCGCGCCGCCGCCGCGCTCGTGCAGCGCGCCGCGCAGGGCGACGCGCCGGTGTACGGCGTCAACACCGGCTTCGGCAAGCTCGCCAACACGCGCATCGCGCCGGGCGAGCTGGACCGGCTGCAGCTCAACCTGATCCGCTCGCACAGCGTCGGCGTCGGCGCGCCGCTCGACCCGGCAGTGGTGCGCCTCATGCTCGCGCTGAAGGCGGCGTCGCTGGCGCGCGGCGCCTCAGGCGTGCGCGAGGAGGTGATCGACACGCTGCTGGCCGTCCACGACGCGGGCCTGGTGCCCTGCGTGCCGAGCCAAGGCTCGGTCGGCGCGTCGGGCGACCTCGCGCCGCTGGCGCACATGACGCTGGCGCTGATCGGCGAGGGGGAATTCCTGGAGGGGGAAGCACGCCGGCCCGCCGCCGGCACGCTCCAGCAGGCCGGCATCCGGCCGCTGAAGCTGGCCGCCAAGGAAGGGCTGGCGCTGATCAACGGTACGCAGACGTCGACCGCGCTGGCGCTGCACGCGCTGCTCACGTTCGAGCCGGTGCTCGAGTCCGCGCTCGTCATCGGCGCGCTCACCGTCGACGCCGCGCGCGGCAGCGACGGGCCGTTCGACCCGCGCATCCACGCACTGCGCGGCCAGCCCGGGCAGATCGACGTCGCGCGCTACTACCGCGCGCTGCTCGAAGGCTCGGCGATCCGCCTCTCGCACCTGACCGGCGACGACCGCGTGCAGGACCCGTACTCGCTGCGCTGCCAGCCGCAGGTGGTCGGCGCCTGCCTCGACAGCCTGCGCCACGCCGCGCTGGTGCTGGTGCGCGAGGCCAACGCCGTGACCGACAACCCGCTGGTCCTGTTCGATGCCGCCGACGACGAGCCCGGCCGGGCGCCGGGCCGCCCCAAGGCCGGTCGCGCCCCCTCAGGGGGCAGCGACCTCTGGGAGCGTGGGGGCCCCATCATCTCGGGCGGCAACTTCCACGCCGAGCCGGTGGCACTGGCCTGCGACGCGATGGCGCTGGCGATCGCCGAGGTCGGCGCGATCGCCGAGCGGCGCATCGCCATGCTGATCGACAGCGCGGTGTCGCGCCTGCCGCCGTTCCTGACGGCCGACGCCGGGCTCAACAGCGGCTTCATGATCGCGCACGTCACCGCCGCCGCGCTGGCCAGCGAGAACAAGTCGCTGGCGCATCCGGCGAGCGTCGATTCGCTGCCGACATCGGCCAACCAGGAAGATCACGTCTCGATGGCCACCTTCGCCGCGCGCCGCCTGCAGCCGATGATCGCCAACACCGCGCACATCCTCGGCATCGAGTGGCTGGCTGCGGCGCAGGGCATCGAGTTCCTGCGCCCGCTCGCGAGCTCGCCCGCGCTCGAGGCGGCGCACGCGCTGCTGCGCCAACGCTGCCCGGCGATGGGCGACGATCGCTACCTGGCGCCCGACATCGAGTCCGCGACCGCGCTGGTGCGCGACGGTTCGTTGTCGCGCATCTTCCGCACGCTGCCGGAACTGCCGGCGTTGTGGATTCCCGCCTGACCCTCCTCGCTTTCCACCCAACCCGCCGGAGACTCAACGCATGAAGAAGACACTCGTCGCCCTCGCCGCCGCCGCTGCGCTGCTGCCCACCTTCGCCAGAGCCGCGGACACGCCGGTCGCCATCGCCATCTCGGGCTGGACCGGCTTCGCGCCGCTGACGCTGGCCAAGGAGGCCGGGCTGTTCAAGAAGCACGGGCTCGACGTGACGATCAAGAAGGTGCCGCAGAAGGACCGCCACCTCGCCATCGCGTCGGGCGACGTGCAGTGCGCGGCGACGACGGTCGAGACCTGGATCGTCTGGAACGCCAACGGGGTGGCGACGACGCAGATCTTCCAGCTCGACAAGAGCTACGGCGCCGACGGCATGGTGGTCAAGCCGTCGATCCACAAGATCGCCGACCTCAAGGGCAAGACGGTCGCCGCCAGCGCGCCGGGCACCGCGCCGTACTTCACGCTGGCCTGGATGCTGAAGAAGAACGGCCTGTCGGTGAAGGACGTGAAGGTCGTCAACCTGGAGCCGCAGGCCGCCGCCAGCGCCTTCGTCGCCGGCAACGCCGAGCTCGACGCCGGCATGACCTACGAGCCGTACCTGTCCTCCGTGCGCGCCAAGCCCGAGGCCGGCAAGATCATCGCCACCACGCTCGACTATCCGATGGTGATGGACACCTTCGGCTGCACGCCCAAGTTCCTGGCCGAGCACCCGCAGGCCGCCAAGGCGCTGGCCGACGGCTACTTCGACGCGCTGGCGATGATCAATGCTGACCCGAAGAAGAGCTTCGAGATCATGGGTGCCGACGTGAAGCAGACCGGCGAGCAGTTCGAGGCGAGCCAGAAGTACCTGCGCTGGCAGGACCGCGCGGCCAACCAGAAGTTCTTCTCCGGCGAGTTCGCGACCTTCAACAAGGAGGCGGCCGAGCTGCTGCAGGAGGCCGGGATCATCAAGCAGGTGCCCGACCTGTCGAAGCTGGCCGACACGAGGTTCATCAAGTGACGTTCGTGCAGGTCGCGAAGCCCTCACCCCCGCCCCTCTCCCGCCAGGTGGGAGAGGGGCCCGCATCCACCCTCTCCCCGCCGGGGAGAGGGCAGGGGGAGGGGCGCTCGCCGCGATTCGCCCTGAAGCCGCTCGAGCCCGTCTCCCCGCGCACGCGGCTGGTGCTCGGCGTCGCCTTCTTCGTCGTCTTCGTTGCCGGCTGGAGCGCGGTCACCTTCGGCGGCTTCGTGCCCGCGACCTTCCTCGCCGACCCGCTGACGATGCTGAAGAGCGGCTGGACCCTGCTCGCGCAGATGGGCTTCGCCTACGACATCGGCATGACGGTGTGGCGCGTGCTCGGCGGCTTCGCGATCGCGGCGCTGCTGGCACTGCCGCTGGGCGTCGCGATGGGCGCGTACAAGCCGGTCGAGGCATTCTTCGAACCGTTCGTCTCGTTCGCGCGCTACCTGCCGGCGTCGGCCTTCATCCCGCTGCTGATCCTGTGGGCTGGCATCGGCGAGACGCAGAAACTCGCCGTCATCTTCATCGGCTCGTTCTTCAACCTGGTGCTGATGATCGCGGTGGCGGTGGGCAACACGCGGCGCGACCTGGTCGAGGCGGCGTACACGCTCGGCGTGGCGAGCGGCGGGCTGATCCGCCGCGTGCTGGTGCCCAACGCCGCACCCGAGATCGCCGAGATCCTGCGCATGGTGCTCGGCTGGGCCTGGACCTACGTCATCGTCGCCGAGCTGATCGGCGCCTCCAGCGGCATCGGCCACATGATCACCGACAGCCAGGCGCTGCTGGCGACCGACCAGATCATCTTCGGCATCATCGTCATCGGCCTGATCGGGCTGGCCAGCGACCTGCTCTTCAAGGCCTTCAACCGGCGCCTGTTCCCGTGGGCGCAGCTCGGGCGGTGACACCCTCATGAGCCAGTCCCTGCTTTCGATCCGCGGCGTCTCGCGCCGCTTCGGCGAGACGCTCGCGCTCCAGGCGACCGACCTCGAGGTCGCCGAGAACGACTTCGTCACCATCCTCGGCCCCTCGGGTTGCGGCAAGAGCACGCTGCTGCGCATCGTCGCCGGGCTCGACCGCCAGACGGCGGGCGAGGTCATGCTCGAGGGCCGGCGCATCGCCGGCCCGGGCGCCGACCGCGGCATGGTGTTCCAGAGCTACACGCTGTTTCCCTGGCTCAGCGTGCTCGACAACGTCTGCTTCGGGCTGCGCGAGCGCGGCCTGCCGCGCGCCGAGCAGCTCGAGGTGGCGCACGGCTTCATCGGCAAGGTCGGCCTCGCCGGCTTCGAGGGCCACTACCCGCGCCAGCTCTCCGGCGGCATGCAGCAGCGCACGGCGATCGCGCGCGCGCTCGCCAACGGGCCGCGCATGCTGCTGATGGACGA
>JBLMVT010000566.1:0-3232 GCA_050256835.1 Betaproteobacteria bacterium
GGTCAGATCGACCTTCTTGTGCAGGAGGGCTTCTACTCCAACCGAACCGACCTTATCCGGACTGCCATTCGGAATCAGCTCGACCGTCATCAGGATGCGGTGAAGGCATCTATCGCCCGCCACCAATTTGAGCTGGGACTCAGACGCTACACGCGGCAAGACCTCGAAGCGGTGCAGGCCGCGGGCGAGACACTTCACATCCAGGTTCTTGGCCTCGCCAGTATCGCCCACGACGTTTCCCCGGAGCTGGCATTACAAACCATCGCGTCAATACACGTGCTTGGGGCACTCGACGTCAGCCCTGGTGTGAGGACAGCTTTGGGCAATCGCATCCGCTAGCTCAGCCCCTCGGCTTGGAGTGCCCCTCCCCCATTCGCGGTAACGACACACCTCCCTTCGTCTTTATTCAAGGAAGCAATCAGCGTGATCTCGGACCTGAAGCTACGCATGAGCGAAGCCCTCCGCCTGACGGGCGCGGGGCGGCTAGCAGCGGCGACGGCCCTGCTGCAAGGATTGCCGCCCCACGCTAAATCGCCCGGCGTCGAAGACGGAGTCTCGCGCGCATCCACTCCTACGGTAAGCGCTCGGTAAAGGGCGCCTGCCGCCGGTCGTCGCCGGGCGCGATGATGGCGGCATGGCAGAGACAGCAACGGAAGTGTCCACTATCGGCTTGGCGGACACTACGCGAAGGGCGCGCAGACCCAAGCGTCGGCAGTGGACCGAAGCGTTTAAGCGTCAGGTCGTGGCCGAGACACTGGAGCCGGGTGCCTCGGTGTCGATTGTGGCGCGGCGTCATGACGTCAACGCCAACCAGCTGTTCAAATGGCGGCGGGAGATGGCGCCGGAGCAACTTCCTGCGGCAGCACAAAGCATCACCATGCTGCCGATAACGATCACGCCGGAGGCAGTCGAGGCCCGGCCGCGGGTCCGACGCACCGGCACGATCGAGATCACGCTGGCGGGCGGCGCGCGGGTGTGCGTGCGTGGTGAAGTGTCACCCGAAACGCTGCGGCAGGTGATCGAGCTGCTGCGATGATCGGTCTGCCGGCGGGCACACGGGTGTGGCTGGCGGCGGGCGCCACCGACATGCGCAAGGGGTTCGACAGTCTGGCGGCGCAGGCGCAGAGCGTGCTCGGACAGGACCCGTTCTCGGGTCACGTATTCTGCTTTCGCGGTCGCCGCGGCGATCTGGTCAAACTGTTGTGGTGGGATGGCGACGGGCTGTGCCTGTTCGCCAAGCGGCTGGAACGCGGACGATTCGTGTGGCCGCGCGCCGATGAAGGGATGGCGGTGCTGACCCGGGCGCAATTGTCGATGCTGCTGGAAGGGATTGACTGGCGAATGCCGCGGCGAACCTGGCGTCCGGAGCTGGCGGGCTGAGCTCGCTGCGACGGAGTGACTCAACCAACGGCATAGACGCGCCAACCCACCGCCGATCTGATCCAATCGTCGGCGTGACGATCACCCCTGAGAGCCTGCCTGACGACATTGCCGCGCTGAAGCGGATCATCGCCGAGATGGCGCGCGACGCGATGACGGCGAAGGCCGAGATCGCCAAGTTGAAATTCCAACTGGCGCGCTACCGGCGGGCGGAGTTTGGGCGCTCGTCGGAGAAGCTGGCGCGCGAGATCGAGCAGCTCGAGCTGGCAATCGAGAGTTTGGAGACCGACCAGGCCGAGCGGCTAGTCGCGGCCTCGCCAGTTGTCGCGGCGGCAATCGAGGACGCCGGCGAGAAGCAGAAGCCGGCACGCCGACCGCTGCCCGAGCATCTGCCACGCGAAGAAGTTCGCCACCCGGCCGCCTGCGCCTGCCCGCATTGCGGCGGCGCCTTGCGCCGGATCGGCGAGGAGGTGAGCGAGACCCTCGATTATGTACCCGGCCGCTTCAAGGTGATCCGGCACGTGCGCGAGAAGCTGTCCTGCCGGGCCTGTGACACGGTGGTCGCAGCGCCGGCGCCGGATCACGCCATCGCCCGCGGTCGGGCCGGGGCGGGGTTGCTGGCGCACATCGTCGTGTCGAAGTTCGACGACCACTTGCCGTTATATCGCCAGGCCGAGATCTTCGCTCGCGAGGGCGTCAGCCTGGAGACCTCGACCCTGTCGGGCTGGGTCGGCGCGACGGCCGCGGCGCTGAAGCCGCTGGTCGACGCGCTGGCGGTCGATGTCTTCGCCGGCGACACACTCTACGTCGACGACACCCCGGTGCCGGTATTGGCGCCGGGCACGGGCAAGACCAAGACCGGGCGGTTGTGGACCTATGTTCGCGATGAGCGGCCGTTTGCCGGCTCCCGCCCGCCGGCGGCGCTGTTCTTCTACTCGCCCGACCGCAAGGGCGAGCACCCAAAGGCGCATCTGCAGGACTTCCAGGGGATCATCCACGCCGACGGCTATGCCGGGTTCAACGGGCTGTTCGCCGGCAACCGGGTCGCTGAGGCCGCCTGCTGGGCCCATGTCCGCCGCAAATTCTTCGACGTCCATGCCGCCAGCGGCTCGTCGATCGCCAAGCAAGCCCTCGATCGCATCGGCGATCTATACGGGGTCGAAAAGACGATAACCGGCCTGCCGCCCGAACGGCGCCGCGCCGAGCGCCAGAAACGATCAAAGCCGATCGTCGCGGCGCTGAGCGCCTGGGCGGAGACGACCCTGCCGAAACTCTCGCGCAAATCCGAACTGGCCAAGGCCTTCCGCTATATGCGCTCGCGCTCGAAGGCACTGCTGCGCTGCTTCGATGATGGCCGGCTCGCCCTCGACAATAATCCGGCCGAGCGGGCTCTGCGCGGCGTCGCCATCGGCCGCAAGAACTATCTGTTCGCCGGCTCCGATGCCGGCGGCCGCCGCGCCGCGGCGCTTTACTCGCTGATCGAGACCGCCAAGCTCAACGGGCTCGACCCCCAAAAGTATCTTACCGACGTGCTGACCAGGATCGCCGATCACCCAGCCCGCCACATCGTCGATCTGCTGCCCTGGCAGTGGAAACCCGTCGAGCCGGACCGCGCCGCCGCCTGACCTGGCGTGTTCACCGAGCGCTTACCGAGCGGGCGATCCGGATGGTGCTGGATCACACCCGAGAGCATCCCTCGCGCTGGGCAGCGGTTGTGTCGATCGCGGAGAAGATTGGCTGTTCGGCACAGACGCTGAACGAGTGGGTGAAGAAGGCGGAGATCGATGACGGCAAGCGTGCCGGCGTGCCGATCGAAGTCGCCGAGAAGCTGAAAGCGCTGGAGCGCGAGAAC
>JBLMVT010000567.1:0-6675 GCA_050256835.1 Betaproteobacteria bacterium
CGCCGACTTCGTGCGCCGCACCCAGCTCGACGCGCTGGCGATCGCCATCGGCACCAGCCACGGCGCCTACAAGTTCACCCGCAAGCCGACCGGCGACATCCTCGCCATCGACCGCATCAAGGCGATCAACAAGCGCATCCCGAACACGCACCTGGTGATGCACGGCTCGTCGTCGGTGCCGCAGGAGCTGCTGGCGATCATCCGCCAGTACGGCGGGCAGATGAAGGAGACCTACGGCGTGCCGGTGAGCGAGATCCAGGAGGCGATCAAGCACGGCGTGCGCAAGATCAACATCGATACCGACATCCGGCTGGCGATGACCGGCGCGGTGCGCAAGTACCTGGCCGAGAACCCGGAAAAGTTCGACCCGCGCGACTACCTTAAGCCGGCGCGCGAGGCGGCGCGGCTGATCTGCCGCCAGCGCTACCTCGAGTTCGGCTGCGAGGGCCAGGCCGCGAAGATCAGGCCGCAGCCGCTCGCGCAGGTCGCGCAGCGCTACGCCGCGGGCGAGCTGGCGCAGGTGGTCACCGCCTGAGCCGCGTCGTGCCCGCCCTGCTCGCGACCTCGATCACCTCGCTGCCGCTGGTCGCCCGCGGCAAGGTGCGCGACAACTACGCGGTCGGCGACGACCGCCTGCTGATGGTCGCCACCGACCGGCTGTCGGCGTTCGACGTGGTGATGGGCGAGCCGATTCCGGGCAAGGGCGAGGTGCTCACGCGCATGGCGCTGTTCTGGTTCGAGCGGCTCGCCGGCATCGTGCCCAACCACCTGACCGGCGACGACCCCGAGTCGGTCGTCCGGCCCGAGGAGCGTGCGCAGGTGCGCGGCCGCTCCATGCTGGTCAGGCGCCTCGCGCCGCTGCCGATCGAGGCGGTCGTGCGCGGTTACCTGGCCGGCAGCGGCTGGGCCGAGTACCAGCGCTCCGGCGCGGTGTGCGGCATCGCTCTGCCGCCAGGGTTGCGCAACGCGAGCAAGCTGCCGGCGCCGATCTTCACGCCGGCGACCAAGGCCGAAATGGGCGCGCACGACGAGAACATCACCTTCGAGCGCATGGAGGAGGTGGTCGGCGCCGAACGCGCGGCGCAGATGCGCGACGCCTCGCTGCGGCTGTACGAGGCCGCCGCCGCGCACGCGCTCTCGCGCGGCATCATCATCGCCGACACGAAGTTCGAATTCGGGCTCGACCCGCACGGCACGCTGACGCTGATGGACGAGGTGCTGACGCCCGACTCGTCGCGCTTCTGGCCGGTCGAGGATTACGCCGTCGGCAGCAACCCGCCGAGCTACGACAAGCAGTTCGTGCGCGACTGGCTCGAGCGCGTGCGCATCGACGGCCGCCCCTGGGACAAGCGCGCTCCCGCGCCGCGCCTGCCGCTCGAGGTGATCGACCGCACCGCCGCGCGCTACCGCGAGGCGATGCAGCGGCTGACCGCATGAGGCCATCGTGACCTCGCGCGCGCTGCAGCGGCTCGACGCGGAGATTGCCGCCGCCGCCGATCTCGGGCGTGCCGGCTGCCTGCGCGCCGAACGCGCCGCGCTGCTCGCCCGCATGGGCCGCTTCGACGAGGCGCAGGCGGTGCTCGACGCGCTGCGCGCCCAGCACGAGCGCGCGCCGCATGCCTCGCTCGGCGCGTGGCTGGCGCTGCTGCAGGGCCTGGTCGAGCACTACCGCGAATTCGCCGGCAGCGCGCGCGAGCGCATCCTGCGCGCCCATGCGCTGGCCGCCAGCGCGCGCGACCGGCCGCTGCTCGCCCTCGCCGCCGCCTGGCTGGCCAGCATGGACTACATCTACGGCGACCTGCCCGCGGTGGCGCGCCATGCCGCCGAGGCGTTGCAGGAAGCGGCGGCCGACCACCATGCGGCGCGCTCGCGCGCCGGCCTCGTCGTCGCGCAGTCGTACCACTGGGGCGGCCGGCTCGACCGCGCGCAGCCCTGGTACCAGCGCGCACGCGAGCACGCGCTGGCCGACGGCGACGAGGCCGCGCTGTCGGCGCTGATGATCAACCGCGCCTGGATCGCCGGCGAGCAGGTACGGCTCGCCTCGGTGTTCGGCGAGGGCGCGGCCGACGCGTCCGACGTGCGCCAGGCGCTGGTCGGCGCCGAGTCGACCGCCAACTACGACCAGCACGTCGGCAAGGTGTCGCTGCGCTGGTGGCTGCCGGTGTTGCGCGCGCAGCTGCTGCTCGCGCAGGGCCAGCATGCCCAGGCGCTGGCGACCTTCGACGCGCACCTGCCGGCGGCGCTCGACGCCGGCCTCGCCTACATGAGTCCGGTGCTGTTCGCCGACCTGGCGTGGTGCAAGCTCGCGCTCGGCCGCCGTGACGACGCACTGGTCGACGCGCGCACCGCCGATGCCGCCTTCAACGCCGACTGCGAGGCCGAGGACCGCGCCGGCGCGCACGGCCGGCTGGCGCAGGTGTTCGACGCGCTCGGCCTGCCCGACGACGCCGCGCGCCATGCCGCGCAGGCGGCCGAGGACCTGGCCGCGCTGCGCGCGCAGCAGGCGCAGCTCGTCGGCCTGCTCGACCAGGCCCTGGCCCAGGTGCCGGGGTTGTAGGTCAATGGGCCCCGCGTGCGCGGGGACGACGGGAGATCAGAACAGCGCCATGCTCAGCTTGCGCCGGTACTGGTCGAGCAGCGGGTCGGCGCTGGCGACCTGGGCGCGGCCGGCGACCTCGAGCGCACCCTGAGCCTGCGCCGCGGCCGGCCGCGGCGCAGGCTTGGTCATCAGCTCGAGGATGGCGACGTAGGTCTTGCGTGCGGCCTCGTCGCGCCACGCCTTGTCGCGCATGATGATCTCCAGCAGCTCGTCCATCGCCTGCGTGAAGCGGCCGGCGGCGAAGTGCGTCTGCGCGAGTTCGAAGCGCGCCTCGAAGTCGCGCCTGTTGGCGGCGATCGCGGCGGCCAGCGTGTCGGCCGGCCGCGCCGTGCGCGAGTGCTCGCAGGCGGCCAGCCAGGCGCCGGCGGCGGCCAGCCGCGCATCGAGCAGCTGCTTGCCGGCGACCGGGTCGAAGGCGCGTCGCGCGTCGTCGACGCGGCCGGCTTCGAGCAGGGCGCGCAGGTAGTCGTAACGCGCGGCGTCGTTGCCAGGGTCGATCGCCACCGCCTCCTGCAGCCGCTCGAGCGCGCGCTCGGTGTCGCCCTCGGCGAGCAGCGCCTGCGCCTCGCTCACCTCCTCCTCGGCGGCGAGCGCGTCGACGCTCGGCACGTGCTTGTCGAGGAAGCCGCGCACCTGCGCCTCGGGCAGGGCGCCGACGAAGCCGTCGATCGGCTGGCCGTCCTTGAACAGCACGCAGAACGGGATCGAGCGCACGCCGAACATCTGGCTGAGCTGGCCGGCGATCTCGGGCTGCTCGTCGGAATTGAGCTTGCCCAGGCGGAAGCGCCCGGCGTAGGCGACCTCGAGCTTCTCGAGCACGGGGCCGAGCGTCTTGCACGGGCCGCACCACGGCGCCCAGATGTCGAGCAGCACGGGCTGCTGCAGCGAGGCGTGGACCAGTTCGGCTTCGAAGTTCTGGACGGTGATGTCGATCATGAAGGCGGCAAGGACGTGGCGTCTGGGCGAACGGCGTAGGTGGCGGCCCGCCACCTACAATTCAAGGCTTTCCACCGGCAAGCGGAGCAAGCGTGACCCGAGCATCGCAGGCGAACCCGCCGCAGAGCCCCGTGACGGTCGGCGTCGTGATGGGCTCGGCCAGCGACTGGGAAACGATGCGGCACGCGGTGGAGATTCTCGCCGAGTTCGGCGTGGCGCACGAGGCGCGCGTCGTCTCGGCGCACCGCATGCCCGACGACATGTTCGACTACGCCGAGCGCGCCGCCGGCCGCGGGCTGCGCGCCATCATCGCCGGCGCGGGCGGCGCGGCCCACCTGCCGGGCATGCTGGCGGCCAAGACCACCGTGCCGGTGCTCGGCGTGCCGATGCCCAGCCGGCATTTGCAGGGCGTCGACTCGCTGCATTCGATCGTCATGATGCCCAGGGGCGTGCCGGTCGCGACCTTCGCCATCGGCGAAGCGGGTGCGGCCAACGCGGCGCTGTTCGCGGTCGCGCTGCTCGCCGCCGACGATGCCGCGCTGCGACGGCGGCTGGACGCCTGGCGGGCGCGGCAGACCGAGGCGGCGCGCTCGACGACGCTCGGCGAGCGGTCCTGAAGGAGCGCGGGTGTCCGTCGACGCCGCGACTCTGGCCGGCACGCGCGTGCTGCGCATCGACGCCGGCGCCTGGAACGACGCCGCGCTGGCCGAGCGCGCCGACGAGGCGCAGCTCGCCGTCGAACAGGGCCACGTGCTGCACCTCGAGGGCGTGCCGTTCCGGCTCGACGCCGCCGAGGCCGCGCTGCTCGACCCGCACCTGGCCGACCCGAAGCGCAAGAACATCAGTCTCGAACCCGACGGCACCACGCTGCGCGGCGTGATCGGCCCCGCCGAGGCGCAGGAGCGAACGCGCGCGCTGATGGCGCGCTTCCAGTCCGATGCCGCGCTGCTGGTCGACACGCTGTTCCCCGGCTACAGTGACCGGCGGCGTGCCGCGCCGGCGAGCCTGCGCGTGCACGCCGTCGAGCAGCGAGCGACCTCCTGGCGGCACGACGACAGCCGGCTGCACGTCGACGCCTTCCCGTCGCGGCCGCTGGCCGGCGAGCGAATCCTGCGCGTCTTCCTCAACGTCAACCCGCGCGGCGTGCCGCGCGTGTGGCGCGTCGGCGCGACCTTCGACGCCGTCGCCCGCCACTTCCTGCCGCGCCTCGGGCCCTATCGGCCGCTGGCGGCGCGCGCCCTGCATGCGCTGCACGCGACCAAGCGGCTGCGCACGCCCTACGACCACCTGATGCTCGGCCTGCACGACGCCATGAAGGCCGACCTGGACTGGCAGCGCGACTGCGTGCAGCGCAGCGTGTCCTTCGCGCCGGGCAGCATCTGGGTGTGCTTCAGCGACCAGACCGCGCACGCCGTGATGAGCGGACAGCACATGCTCGAACAGACCTTCTTCCTGCCCGTGGCTGCGCTCGGCCATCCAGAACACTCGCCGCTGGCCGTGCTCGAACGGCTCACCGGCCGGAGGCTGGTGCCGTGAATGCGATCCTTCCCGGCGCGACGCCCGGCGCGGTGCAGCAGCAGGCGACGCTGGGCGTGCTCGGCGGCGGCCAGCTCGGCCGCATGTTCGTGCAAGCGGCGCAGCAGCTCGGCTACTTCACGGCGGTGCTCGACCCCGACCCGTCGAGCCCGGCCGGTCAGGTCGCGCACTACCACGTGCAGGCCGGCTGGCTCGACGAGGCCGGCTTGGCGCAGATGATGCAGCGCTGCGCGGCCATCACCACCGAGTTCGAGAACGTGCCGGCGCCGGCGCTGGTCACGCTCGGCGCGCACCGGCCGGTCGCGCCCGACGCCAACGCAGTGGCGATCTGCCAGGACCGCGGCGCCGAGAAGGCGCACTTCGCGCGCTGCGGCGTGGCTTGCGCGCCGAACGCGGTGATCGCCGGCGAGCAGGAGGTCGAAGCCGTCGACGCCGCGCTGCTGCCCGGCATCCTGAAGACGGCGCGGCTCGGCTACGACGGCAAGGGCCAGCGCCGGGTCGCCACGCGCGACGAACTGGGCGCGGCCTGGCGCGACATGGGCGGCGTGCCCTGCGTGCTCGAGGCGCTGCTGCCGATCGCCTTCGAGCTGAGCGTGATCCTCGCCCGCGACGCCGACGGCCACACGGTGCACCTGCCGGTGCAGCGCAACCTGCACCGCGACGGCATCCTCGCCGTCACCGAGGTGCCGGCGCGCGGCATCGGCGAGCCGTTGCGCCAGCAGGCGATCGCCGCCGCCGGGCGGCTGGCCGAGTCGATGCGCTACGTCGGCGTGCTGTGCGTCGAGTTCTTCGTGCTCGCCGACGGCGCGCTGGTCGCCAACGAGATGGCGCCGCGCCCGCACAACTCGGGCCACTATTCGCTCGATGCCTGCGACGTCTCGCAGTTCGAGCTGCAGGTGCGCACGCTGGCCGGCCTGCCGCTGGTCGCGCCGCGGCTGCATTCGCCGTGCGTCATGCTCAACCTGCTCGGCGACCTGTGGTTCGACGCGGCCGGTGCCGAGCGCGTGCCGCCGTGGGACCGCGTGCTCGCGCTGCCCGGCGCGCACCTGCACCTGTACGGCAAGCTGAGCGCGCGGCGCGGACGCAAGATGGGTCACCTGACGCTGACCGCCGCCACGCAGGACGAGGCGCGCGCGACCGCGCGCCGCGCTGCCGCGCTGCTCGGCCTGTCGTTCGACGACGGCGCATTCTGATGGCGGCGACGATCTGGGACGGCAGCGACCCGGCCGCGGTCGAGCGCGGCGCCGAGCGCATCGCCGCCGGCGAACTGCTCGCCTTCCCGACCGAAACCGTCTACGGCCTGGGCGCGCGCGCCGACGACGACGTGGCGGTGGCCAAGATCTACGCCGCCAAGGGCCGGCCGGCCGGCCATCCGCTGATCGTCCACGTGGCCGACGCGGCCGCGGCGCGAACCTTCGCGGCACAACTGTCGCCGGTGGCCGAACGGTTGATGGCCGCGTTCTGGCCCGGTCCGCTGACGCTGATCGTGCCGCGCGCCAGCGGCGTGGCGACGGCCGCGGCCGGCGCGCAGAACAGCATCGGCCTGCGCTCGCCGTCGCATCCGGTGGCGCGTGCGCTGCTCGCCGCTGCCGCGCGGCGGGGCG
>JBLMVT010000568.1:0-11124 GCA_050256835.1 Betaproteobacteria bacterium
TCAACAGCGGCATGTGGACCATCGGCTACACCGGCCAGAGCCCGGAGCGGCTCAAGGCGCACATGCGCAACATGCACGTGTTCGACGTCAAGACGCTGAGGGCGAAGGGCGGCGTCGACAAGGAGACCGGCTACAAGCTCGACGGCGACTACTTCGGCCTGCCCTGGCCGTGCTACGGCACGCCCGAGATCAAGCACCCCGGCTCGCCCAACCTGTACATGACCAGCCGCCACATGATGGACGGCGGCGGCAACTTCCGCGCCAACTTTGGCATCGAGCGCGACGGCGTCAATCTGCTCGCCGAGGACGGCTCGCACAGCGCGGGCGCCGAGATCACTACCGGCTACCCCGAGTTCGACCACGTGTTCCTGAAGAAGCTCGGCTGGTGGGACGACCTCACCGACGCCGAGAAGAAGGCCGCCGAGGGCAAGAACTGGAAGACCGACCTGTCCGGCGGCATCCAGCGCGTCGCGATGAAGCACGGCTGCCATCCGTTCGGCAACGCGAAGGCGCGCGCGGTGGTGTGGAATTTCCCCGACCCGATTCCGCAGCACCGCGAGCCGATCTACTCACCGCGTCCGGAACTGATCGACAAGTACCCGACGCACGACGACAAGAAGACGTTCTGGCGGCTGCCGACCCTGTACAAGACGCTGCAGCAGAAGAACCGCGACATCGGCAAGGACTACCCGCTGATCATGACCAGCGGGCGGCTGGTCGAGTTCGAGGGCGGCGGCGAGGAGACGCGCTCCAACCCATGGCTGGCCGAGCTGCAGCAGAACATGTTCGTCGAGATCAACCCGGCGTCGGCCAACGACCGCGGCATCCGCAACGGCGACAACGTCTGGGTGCGCACGCCCAGCGGCGCAAAGCTGCTGGTCAAGGCGCTGGTCACCGAACGCGTCGACCGCACCACCGTGTTCCTGCCGTTCCACTTCTCCGGCCACTGGCAGGGCGTCGACATGCTGCCGTGGTACCCCGAGGGTGCTCACCCGGTGGTGCGCGGCGAGGCGGCCAACACGGCCACGACCTACGGCTACGACAGCGTCACGATGATGCAGGAAACCAAGACCACGGTGTGCCAGGTCGAGAAGGCCACGGCCTGATCCGGCCCAACGACACGGAGACGACGACATGGCCCGAATGAAGTTCATCTGCGACGCCGAGCGCTGCATCGAATGCAACGGCTGCGTCACCGCCTGCAAGGCTGAGAACGACGTGCCATGGGGCGTGAACCGGCGCCGCGTGGTCACGCTCAACGACGGCGTGCCGGGCGAGCGCAGCATCTCGGTGGCCTGCATGCACTGCTCGGACGCGCCGTGCATGGCGGTGTGCCCGGTCGACTGCTTCTACCGTACCGACGAAGGCGTGGTGCTGCACGACAAGGACATCTGCATCGGCTGCGGCTACTGCTCCTACGCCTGCCCGTTCGGCGCGCCTCAGTTTCCGACCAACGGCACCTTCGGCCTGCGCGGCAAGATGGACAAGTGCACCTTCTGCGCCGGCGGGCCCGAGCCCAACGGGTCCGACGCCGAATTCCAGAAGTACGGCCGCAACCGGCTGTCCGAAGGCAAGCTGCCGGCCTGCGCCGAGATGTGCTCGACCAAGGCGCTGCTCGGCGGCGACGGCGAGGTCATCGCCGACATCTTCCGCAACCGCGTGATGGTGCGCGGCAAGGGCAGCGAGGTGTGGGGCTGGGGCACGGCGTACGGCAAGCCGACCCAGGGTCAGCCGGCCCCGGCCGTCAAGACGGAGAAGTCATGATGCAACGACCGCTCGCGCTCGGCGCGCTCGTCCTCGTCACGACGTTCGGCCTGGCGGCCTGCGAGAAGCAGCAGACGATGACGGGCAGCGCCCGCAAGACCGACACGCCGGTCTGGGCCGCCAGCGACAGCCGCTGGGGGCAGCACGACTTCAAGGCCGGCGACAAGGCGGACTGGGAACGCCAGATGGCGATCCGTGCGCAGGGGCAGAACGACTACGCGCCGCGCCTCGATCGCTGACCGGCGAGGAGACAAGGATGCAAGCCTGGATGCGCCTCACCCTGCTTCTCGTGCTCGGCGCGGCGCTCGGCGTCGCGCGTGCGCAGGACATCGCCAGCCCCGAGCGGGCGCGGCCCGAGACCTTCGTGCCGCCGGCCAACTATGTCGCCGTGCCCGAGCCGTCGGCCAGCGACACCAACGCCCAGCGCGCGAAGACGCAGCCGGGCAACAACGCGCCGTTCTGGCGCGGCGTGCGCGACTCGGGCCGCCAGCTCGGCTACACCGACCTGCCCGGGGCCACCGGCGAGGGCGGCGTGCTGGTGCAGCGCCTGACGCAGTACCCCGGCTCGCGCATGACGACCGCGGGCGAGGCCTGGCGCCAGGTGCGCAACCGCTGGCTGCTGCCGTACGGCGGCGCGTTGCTCGCCATCGTCGTGCTGGCGCTGGCGCTGTTCTACTGGCGCCGCGGGCCGATCGGCGGCGACGAGCGCCACACCGGGCGCACCATAGAGCGCTTCACCCCGTTCGAGCGCGCGGCCCACTGGGCCAACGCGACCGCATTCGTCGTCCTCGCCGTGTCGGGGCTGGTGATGGCGTTCGGCAAGTTCGTCCTGCTGCCGGTGATCGGCGGCACGCTGTTCGGCGGCCTGACCTACGCGCTGAAGACGCTGCACAACTTCGTCGGGCCGCTGTTCGTCGTCTCGCTGGTGATCGTCTTCTTCACCTTCGTGCGCGACAACTTCCCGCAGCGCGGCGACCTCGCCTGGCTCGCCCGTTTCGGCGGGCTGATGGGCGGGCGCGAGGTGCCCTCGCACCGCTTCAACGCCGGCGAGAAGGTGGTGTTCTGGGCCGGCGTACTGGTGCTCGGTTTCGTCGCCGTCGCCTCCGGACTGGTGCTCGACAAGCTGATTCCGGGCCTCAACTCCGGCCGCGGCACGATGCAGGTGGCCAGCATGGTCCACAGCGTCGCGACGGTGCTGATGATGGGACTGTTCCTCGGCCACATCTATATCGGCACGATCGGCATGAAGGGCGCCTACGCGGCGATGCGCGACGGCCAGGTCGACGAAGGCTGGGCCGAGGCGCACCACGAGCTGTGGTACGACGACATCAAGGCCGGCAACATCCCGGCGCAGCGCTCGGGCACGCGGCCCGAGGGCGCGGCGCGCCGCCGGCCGGCCTGAGCCACCGAACACCGACTGCCTGCACGGAGAGCCTCGACCATGCGCCTTGCCCGCCTCTGCCTGATTCCCGCCGTGCTGCTCGCCGGCGCCGCGCTGGCCAAGCTGCCGCCGCCGTCCGAGGAGGCGAAGGCCAAGGCCGCCGAGGCGGCCGCGAAGGCCGCGTGGAGCGCCAAGGTCGCGGCCTACGAGACCTGCAAGGCCGAGGACCGCGCGGTGGCGCGCTACCAGGCCGACGCGAAGAAGGCCGGGCGCGAAGCCAAGACGCAGTCGATTGCCACACCGCCCTGCACCGACCCGGGCCCGTTCAGCGCCACCCCGCCGGCATCGGCAGCCAAGTCCTGATCCTGCCTTCCGGCAGGCAGGGCGCGGCCCGGCGCCGCGCTTGTGTAGAGTCGGCGCATGCCTGCTCCCTTGCACCTGACCGAGGCGCGCGCGCCGCTGACGCACGAGATCGACGTGCAGGACGAGTTCGGTCGCCGCCGCCGCATGGCGATCCCCGCCGAGCGGCCGCTCACGGTGTACGTCGACCGGCGCGAACTGGTCACGCTGATGACGCTGGGCGCGGCGCCCGAACTGCTGGTGCTCGGCTACCTGCGCAACCAGCGGCTGGTCGGTTCGGTCGACGACGTCGTCTCGGTCACCGTCGACTGGGACGTCGGGGCGGCGGCGGTGACGACGCGCTCGGGCGTGCGCGACCTCGCCGCGAAGACCGCCCGCCGCGTCGTCACCACCGGCTGCGGTCAGGGCACGGTGTTCGGCGACCTGATGGCCGAGATCGACGCGGTGCGGCTGGCGCCGCCGGCCGACCCGGCCGGACGCATCGACCAGCGCTCGCTGTACGGCCTGCTCGACACGATCCGACGCCAGGAGAGCACCTACAAGTCGGCCGGCTCGGTGCACGGCTGCGCCCTGCTGCGGCGCGACCAGCTGCAGACCTTCGTCGAGGACGTCGGTCGGCACAACGCGATCGACACGATCGCCGGCTGGATGTGGGTCAACGACGTGTCGGGCCGCGACAAGGTCTTCTACACCACCGGCCGGCTGACCAGCGAGATGGTCATCAAGTCGGCGCAGATGGGTGTGCCGATCATCGTCTCGCGCAGCGGCATCACGCAGATGGGCCACGAGGTCGCGCGGCGGCTGGGAATGTGCCTGTTCGGTCGCGCCACCAACAAGCACTTCATCTGCTACTGCGGCTTCGAGCGTTTCGAGGCCGAGCCGGCGCTGGCGGAGCCCTGACGACCCGCCGCGACCGTTCGGGGCGGGACGGGCGCTACCGCACCGCCTCCACCTCGGCCGCGAACACGTAGCCCGCGCCGCGCTGCGTGGTGACGAACGCCGGGTGGGCCGGGTCGGACTCGATCTTGCGGCGCAGGCGCAGGATCTGCACGTCGATCGAGCGGTCGTAGACCTCGGCGTTGTGCAGCCGCGAGAGGTCGAGCAGCTGGTCGCGCGTCAGCACGCGCTGCGGCGTCGACAGGAAGGCAACCAGCAGGCTGAATTCGCCGTTGGTCAGCTCGACCTGCCGGCCCTCGCGGTGCCTGAGCCTGCGCAGGCCGATGTTCAGCTCCCACGGGCCGAAGCGGTAGGCACGCACACGGGCGATCTCGTCGGCCACGCTGGCCTGCGCCTGCGCGCGGCGCAGCAGCGCCCGGATGCGCGCCAGCAGTTCGCGCAGGCTGAAGGGCTTGGTCAGGTAGTCGTCGGCGCCCAGCTCGAGGCCCATCACGCGGTCGGCCTCGTCGGTGCGGCCGGAAAGCATCAGGATGGGCATGGCCGAGTGCTCGCGCAGCTTGCGCGCGATCTGCATGCCGTCCTCGCCGGCCAGGCGCAGGTCGAGCAGCAGCAGGTCGATGGTCTCGCGCGTCATCACGGCGGCCAGCTCGCGGCCGGTGGCGACGGTGGTGACCCGCAGGTCGTTTTCGGCCAGGTAGTCGGCGAGCAGGCGGCGCACTTGCGGGTCGTCGTCGAGGGCCAGCACGTGCGGTGCCAGGGTCGGAGCGGACGACGGGGGCTGCATGCGTGACGGCGGGCGCGACGAGGAACTCGGCAGGTATCGTAGCGCCGCATCGTCGGCGCTGCCGGACAGGTCTTCGCGGGCGTTGTCGTCCATGCGGTGCTCCCTCACTGTGCCGGCGTCGTGCCCCAGCCGCCGGCCAGCGCGCGGATCAGCGCCACCGTTGCCAGCGCCCGCTCGCGCTCGATCTGCGTCGCTGCGCGTTGCGTGCCGAGCACCGAGCGCTCGGCATCGATCACCTCGAGGTAGTTGACGTAGCCGGCCCGGTAGCGCGTGGCCGAGAGCTGCGCCGCGCGCCGGGCAGAGTCGACCGCCTGCGACTGCTCGCGCGACTGCTCGGCCAGCAGCCGCAGCCCCGACAGGCCGTCCTCGACCTCGCGGAAGGCGACCAGCACCTGCTGCCGGTAGTCGGCCACCGCCTCGTCGTAGCCTGCGCGGGCGCCCGCCTCGAGCGCCGCGTTGCGCCCGCCGTCGAACACCGGCACCGACAGCATGCTGCCGACGAGCGGCCCGAGCAGCCAGGTGCGGCTCGACCAGCGGAACAGGTCGCCCAGGTCGGCCGACTCGAAGCCGAGCGCGCCGGTCAGCGTGAGCTGCGGGAACTTGGCGGCGCGCGCCACGCCGATGCGCGCGTTGGCGGCCGCCATCGCGCGCTCGGCAGCGGCGATGTCGGGCCGGCGCTCGAGCAGCGCCGACGGCAGCCCGGCGGGAATCGCCACCGGCTGGAACGCCAGCGGCGCCGGCGGCAGCGTGAGCTCCGACGGTGCCTTGCCGAGCAGCACGGCGAGCGCGTGCTCGAGCCCGGCACGCTGCTGCGCCAGCGCGACCCGCTCGGCCCGCGTCACCGACAGCTCGGTGCGCGCCCGCGCGGTGTCCAGTTCGCTCACCTCGCCGGTCTGCTCGCGCCGGCTCACCAGCTGCAATGCCTGCTCGCGCAGCCGCACCGTGTCGTCGAGCAGCGCGATCTCGGCGTCGAGGCCCCGGATCGCGAAGTAGTGCTGCGCCACGTCGGCCTGGATCGCCAGCAGCAGCGAGTGCAGCAGCGAGCGCGACTGCGCCTCGTCGGCGCGCGCGGCGGCGATCGAACTGGCGACGCGGCCGAACAGGTCGACCTCGTAGCTCGCGCCGGCCTGCGCTCTCCACAGCGTCAGGCCTCGCGTGTCGGCGTCCGCCGGCAGGCCGAGCGATGCCGGTGAGGGCCGCTCGCGCGTCACGCCAGCACCGGCGTCGATGCGCGGCAGGCGCTCGGCCGCGTTCACGCCGACCAGCGCGCGCGCCTGCGCCAGCCGCGCGTAGCCGGCCTTCAGGCTCTGGTTGGCCTGTCCTGCCTCGGCCTCGAGCGCGGCCAGCCGCGCGTCGTCGAACACGCTCCACCACTCGCCGCGCGCGAGGGCCTCGCTCGGCTCGGCGGTCTTCCACCGCCCCGCCTCGGCGGCGGGGAGGGTTTCCTTGAACGCGGCCGAGGCCGGCGCGGCGGGCTTGTCGTAGACCGGCGCAACGGTGCAACCGGCGGCGAAGAGCGCTGCCGCGAGCGCGGCGAGCGTGGTCGTCATCGTCGTCGTCGACATGGCGGCTCTCCTCAGTCCGGCTCGCGCATCGCGGGCATGGGCCGCGCCGCCCCGCCGCCTGCCGGGCGCCGGCGACCGAAGCGCTCTGCCAGCGTGCGCAGCAGCACGTAGAACACGGGGGTCAGCAGCAGCCCGAACAGCGTCACGCCGAGCATGCCGCTGAACACCGCGACGCCGATCGCGCGCCGCATCTCGGCGCCCGCGCCGGTGGACAGGGCGAGCGGCACCACGCCCATGATGAAGGCGAACGAGGTCATCAGGATCGGTCGCAGCCGCAGCCGGCTGGCCTCGATCGCGGCCTGCACGATCGAGCGGCCGCGCCGCTCGAGTTCCTGCGCGAACTCGACGATCAGGATCGCGTTCTTCGCCGCCAGCCCGACCAGCACCACCAGCGAGATCTGGGTGAAGATGTTGTTGTCGCCGTGCAGCAGCCACACGCCGCCGATCGCCGCGAGCAGCGCCATCGGCACGTTGAGGATCACCGCCAGCGGCAGGGTCCAGCTCTCGTACAGCGCGGCCAGCACCAGGAACACCAGCAGCACGGCCAGCGGGAACACCAGCGCGCTGCCGCCCGCGAGGATCTGCTGGTAGGTCAGGTCGGTCCACTCGAAGGCGATGCCCTTGGGCAGCGTCTCCTTGGCGATGCGCTCCACGACCGCCTGCGCCTGCCCCGAGCTGTAGCCCGGCGCCGGGCCGCCGTTGATGTCGGCGGCGGTGTACGCGTTGTAGCGCGAGACGCGGTCCGGCCCGTAGCTCGTGCCGACTGTCAGCAGCGACGACAGCGGCACCATCTCGCCGGCGGCGTTGCGCGTCTTCAGCCGGCCGATGTCCTCGGCATGCGCGCGGTAGGGAGCGTCGGCCTGCACCTTGACCTGGTAGGTGCGCCCGAAGCGGGTGAAGTCGTTGACGTACAGCGATCCGAGATAGGCCTGCATGGTGTCGAACACGTCGGTCACCGACACGCCCAGCTGCTTGGCGGCGACGCGGTCGACGTCGGCTGAGAGCTGCGGCACGTTGATCTGGTAGCCGGAGAACAGCCCCGCCAGCTCGGGCGCCTGCCGCGCCTTGGCGAGGAAGGCCTGCGTCGCGTCGTTCAGCGCCTCGTAGCCGCGCGCGCTGCGGTCCTCGATCTGCAGCTTGAAGCCGCCGATCGTCCCCAGGCCGAGCACCGGCGGCGGCGGGAAGGCCGCGATGAACGCGTCCTGGATCGCCATGAAGCGGCCGTTCAGAGCCTGCGCGATCGCGCCCCCGGAAAGGTGCGGCGAGCGCCGCTCCTCGAACGGCTTGAGGGTGACGAACACGATGCCGGCGTTCGAGCTGTTGGTGAAGCCGTTGATCGACAGCCCGGGGAAGGCGACCGCGGCCTCGACGCCGGGCGTCGCGAGCGCGATGTCCGACATGCGGCGGATCACGGCGTCGGTGCGGTCGAGCGTCGCGCCGTCGGGCAGCTGCGCAAAGGCGACCAGGTACTGCTTGTCCTGCGCCGGGATGAAGCCCTTGGGCACGCTCTGGAAAGCGAGCCAGGTCAGTGCCGCCAGCGCGGCGTAGACGCCCATCATCACGGCCTTGCGGCCGAGCGACTTGCCGACCGCCACGCCGTAGGCGTCGCCTGAACGCTTGAACGCGCGGTTGAAACCGCGGAAGAACCAGCCCAAGGCGAAGTCCATCGCCCGCGTCAGCCGGTCGCGCGGCGCGTCGTGCGCCGGCAGCAGCGCGGCGGCGAGCGCGGGCGACAGCGTCAGCGAGTTGAACGCCGAGATCACGGTCGAGATCGCGATCGTCAGCGCGAACTGGCGGTAGAACTCGCCCGACAGCCCGGCGACGAAGGCCAGCGGCACGAACACCGCGACCAGCACCAGCGCGATCGCGACGATCGGACCGCTGACCTCGCTCATCGCCTGGTAGGTCGCCTCGCGCGGCGACATCCCGGCCTCGATGTGGCGCTCGACGTTCTCGACCACCACGATCGAGTCGTCGACGACGATGCCGATGGCGAGCACCAGCCCGAACAGCGACAGCGCGTTGATCGAGAAGCCGAAGGCAAGCATCAGCGCGAAGGTGCCGACGATCGACACCGGCACCGCCACCAGAGGGATGATCGAGGCGCGCCAGGTCTGCAGGAAGACGATGACCACCAGCACCACCAGCGCCACCGCCTCGAGCAGCGTGTGCACCACCGACTCGATCGAGGCGCGCACGAATTTGGTCGTGTCGTAGACGATCGAGTAGCTCACGCCCTCGGGCATGTCGGCCTTCAGGCTCTCCATCGCCTGGTGCACGCGGTTGGCGACGGCGATCGCGTTCGATCCCGGCGCCTGGAAGATCGCCACCGCGACCGCCGGCTTGTTGTCCAGCAGGCTGCGCAGCGAGTACTGGTTGGCGCCCAGCTCGATGCGCGCCAGGTCGCGCAGCCGCGTCACCGCGCCGTCCGGCGAGGCCTTGACGACGATGTCGCCGAACTCCTGCTCGGTGGACAGGCGCCCCTTGGCACTGACCGGCAGCTCGATGTCGGCGCCGCTGGGCGAGGGCGAGGCGCCGACGACCCCGGCGGCGACGATCGCGTTCTGCTCGCGGATCGCGTGCACCACGTCGCTGGCGCCGAGGTTGCGCGCCGCGACCTTGTCCGGGTCGAGCCAGATGCGCATCGCGTAGTCGCCGGCGCCGAAGGTCACCACCTGGCCGACGCCGGGGATCCGCGCCAGCACGTCCTTGACGTTCAGCGTCGCGTAGTTGGCGAGGTAGTTGACGTCGTAGCGCTCCGAGGGCGAGGTAAGGTGCACCACCATCGTCAGGTCGGGCGAGCTCTTGGCCGTGGTGACGCCGATCGCGCGCACCTCCTCGGGCAGCCGCGGCAGCGCCTGCGAGACGCGGTTCTGCACCAGCTGCTGCGCGTGGTCCGGGTCGGTGCCGAGCCTGAAGGTCACGGTCAGCGTCATCGAGCCGTCGCTGGTGGCCTGCGAGTTCATGTAGAGCATGTCCTCGACGCCGTTGATCGCTTCCTCCAGCGGCAGCGCCACGGTCTCGGCGATCACCTTCGGGTTGGCGCCGGGAAAGGTGGCGCGCACCACCACCGACGGCGGCACCACGTCGGGGTATTCGGACACCGGCAGGCGCCACAGGGCGATCGCGCCGGCGAGGAAGATCACGGTCGACAGCACCGCCGCGAGGATCGGGCGGTCGACGAAGATGCGGGCGAAGCGCATGCGCGGCTCCTGTGTGGGGGTCGGCCGGGTTCAGGACGCCGGGCGCGGCTGCGGCGCGGCCTCGGCGGTGCGCAGCCGCGCGTCCATCGCGACCTCGGTCGGCGCCACCGCCATGCCCGGACGCACGCGCTGCATGCCGACGACGACGATCGTCTCGCCGCCGGCCAGGCCCGAGCGCACCACGCGCAGGCCGCCGGCCATGGCCCCGAGCTTGACCTCGCGCCACTGCACACGCCGGTCGGCGCCGACGACGAGCACGAACTTCTTAGACTGGTCGGTGCCGACCGCGCGGTCGTCGATCAGCACCGCCGGGTGCTCGCCCGCACCGCCGACCTCGAGCCTGGCGTACAGCCCGGGCGTGAGCCGGCCGTCGCGGTTGTCGAACACGGCGCGCGCGCGGATCGTGCCGCTGCGCGGGTCGAGCCGGTTGTCGAGGAACTCGAGCCGGCCCTCGTGCGGATAGCCGGTCTCGTCGGCCAGTCCCATGTGGATCGGCATGCCCTGCGTCGCGCCGGCGTACTTGAGGTAGCTGCGCTCGTCGATCTCGAAGCTGGCGTAGATCGGCGAGACCGAGACGATCGAGGTCAACGCGGGGCCGTCGGCGCCGGCGGCCACGAGGTTGCCGGCGGTGACCTCGGCCCGGCTCACGCGCCCGGCGATCGGCGCCGTGATGCGCGTGTAGCCGAGGTTGAGCCGGGCGATGTCGAGCGAGGCCTGCGCTGCCTGCACCGAGGCGCGCGCGTCGCGCTCTGCGTTCTGCCGCGCCTCGTACTCGCGCCGCGCGATCGCGTTGTCCTCCAGCAGCTTGTGCGCGCGCGCCAGTTCGGAGGTGGCGAGCGCGACCCGCGCGTTGGCAGCGGCCAGCTCGGCCTCGGCGCGCGCGACCTCGGCGGCGAACGGCCGTGCGTCGATGGTGAACAGCGTCGCGCCCTTCGAGACCAGGGCGCCCGGCGCGAAGTGCGCCGCCTCGATGTAGCCGGACACGCGCGGCCGCACGTCGACGCGCTCGATCGCCTCGAGCCGGCCGGAGAACTCGTCCCATTCGGTGACGCGCCGCTCGATCGCCCGCGCCACGCTCACCGGCATCGCCGGCGGCGGCGCGGCCCTGGCAGGTGCCGCGGCCTGCGCGGGCTGCTGCAGGTGGAGGTAGCCGGCGCCGCCCGCGGCGAC
>JBLMVT010000569.1:0-2923 GCA_050256835.1 Betaproteobacteria bacterium
TCGGCAACGTCAAGTACCAGACGCAGCACCGGCTGCTGGTGCGCATGCGCGAGTCCGAGAAGTCGCCGCTGACGCTGAGCTTCGCCGAAGCCTTCGCGGTGGCGCGCCAGGTGCTCGCCGAGAAGGGCTGATCGGCACGCCATGGCGCTGCTGGCCGTCGCCGCCGTGTCGGCGCGCCTGCTCGCGGAGGCGGCGCAGCGTGAGGGGTTCGAGGCCGTCGCGCTCGACTGCTTCCGCGACGTCGACACGCGCCGCGCCGCGCGCGAATGGCATGCCACCGGCAAGGCGGGCGAGGCGCTGCGCATCGACGGCGAGCGCGTGCTGGCGCTGCTGCGCGACCTCGCGGCGCAGGGCGAGGCCGCCGGCTGGATCGCGGGCGCCGGTTTCGAGCCGCTGCCCGACGTGCTCGAAGCCGGTGCCGCCCTGCTGCCGCTGATCGGCTGCCCGCCCGCGGTGTGGCGGCGCGTGACCGCGCCGCTCATCTTCTTCGAGCGGCTCGATGCGCTCGGCATCGCTCACCCCGAGGTGCGCTTCGATGCGCCGCCGCACCCGGCCGGCTGGCTGCGCAAGGACGAGGGCGGCCACGGCGGCTGGCACGTGCGGCCGGCGAGCGAGCGCGATTCGGGCGACGCGCGCCACTACTTCCAGCGCGAGGCGCCGGGGCTGCCGATGTCGGCCGCCTTCCTCGCCGACGGCCGCTCGGCGCGGCTGCTCGGCTGCAACGAGCAGCGGCTGCAGCGCGTTGGTGCGCGCCGCTTCGTTTTCGCCGGCGTGATCGGACCGGTCGCGCTCGCGCCGGCCGCGGCCCGTGCGGTCGAAGCGACCGTGCTGTCGCTGGTGCGCGAGTTCGGCGTCGTCGGCCTCGCCAGCCTCGACTTCCTGCTCGACGGCGAGGCGCCGTCCGTGCTCGAGCTCAATCCGCGTCCGTCGGCCAGCATGGCGCTGTACGGCGACGGGCTGCTGCGCGCCCACGTGCGCGCCTGCCGCGACGGCGTGCTGCCCGACGTCGCGCTGCCGCCCGGCATCGCCGGGCACGCAATCGTCTACGCGCCGCGCACCCTGCGCCTGTCCGATGCCGGCGCCGGGCGGCTCGCGGCGCTGCCGTTCGCCCACGACCTGCCGGCCACCGGCACGCGACTTGCGGCGGGCGACCCGCTGTGCAGCCATGACGCGCGTGCCGACGACCGCGCCGCGCTGCTCGAGCACCTGGCCGCCCAGCGGGCGGCGATCGATGCCTTGTTGGAGACCACTGCATGAGCGACCCCCGGCCGCCTTTCGCCGACTCGCGGCTCAGCGTCAACGCGCGCGCCGCGCCGCTGGTCGAGCGCCTGCTCGCCGATGCCGACATGCTCGGCATCGCGCTGCGCCGCGAGGCCGACGGCGTGTGCATCGTCGACGCGGGCGTCGAGTCGCCCGGCAGCATCGCCGCCGGCCTGCTCGTCGCCGAGGTCTGCATGGGCGGACTGGGCGCGGTCCGCCTCGTGCCTGGCGAGGGCTGGCCGACCTGGGTGGCGGTGCGCAGCTCGCAGCCGGTGCTCGCCTGCCTGGCCAGCCAGTACGCCGGCTGGAGCCTGGCGGCGAGCAAGGAGGAGACGGGCGGCCGGAAGTTCTTCTCGCTCGGCTCGGGGCCGGGGCGCGCGCTGGCCGGCAAGGAGAAGCTGTTCGACGAGCTGGGCTACCGCGACCGCGCCGCGCGCGGCGTGCTGGTGCTCGAGGTCGACCGCGCGCCGCCGCGCGTGATCATCGACAAGGTGCTGCGCGACTGCGGCCTCGCGAGCGACGCGCTGACGTTCGTGCTGACGCCGACCACCAGCGCGGCCGGCACGACGCAGGTCGTGGCGCGCGTGCTCGAGGTCGCGCTGCACAAGGCGCACGAACTGGGCTTCGCGCTCGGCGACATCGTCGACGGCAGCGCGAGCGCGCCGCTGCCCGCACCCAGCCCCGACGGTGTCGAGGCGATGGGCCGCACCAACGACGCCATCCTGTACGGCGGCCGGGTCCACCTCACGGTGCGCGGCGACGACGCGGCCGCTCGGCGGCTGGCCGAACAGCTGCCGTCGTCCAACTCGCGCGACCACGGCCGCTCGTTCGCCGACATCTTCAAGGCCGTCGAGTACGACTTCTACAAGATCGACGGCGCGCTGTTCGCGCCGGCCGAGGTCTGGGTCAGCAACCTCGACAGCGGGCGCACCCATCACGCCGGCGCGCTCGACATGGCGCTGCTGCACCGGCTCTGGCTCGGATAGGCGCCGTGCGCGTCGCGATCTTCACCGACGAGGTCGGCTGGCACACGCGGCGGCTTCAGGCCGCGCTGCGGCGGCGCGGTGCGCTCGGCCGCTGCGTCGACCTGGCCGACTGCCGCATCGACACCGGCGCGGCCTGGCACGGCCTCGTCATCCCCGGCTTCGGCGGCGCGCTGCCCGACGCGGCGATCGTGCGCGGCATCGCCGGCGGCAGCTTCGAGCAGGTCACCCGGCGGCTGGGCATGCTGCACGCGCTGCGCGAGTTCGGCGTGCCGGTGTACAACGACGCGCGCGCCATCGAGCGCAGCGTCGACAAGGCCATGACCAGCGTGCTGCTGCACGCCGCAGGCGTGGCGACGCCGCCGACCTGGACCACCGAGTCGGCCGCCGAGGCGCAGCGCATCGTGATGCGCGAGGGCGCTGCCGGCCACGCGCTCGTGGCCAAGCCGCTGTTCGGCTCGCAGGGCAAGGGGCTGCAGCGCGTCGGCTGCGTCGACGGCGAACACGTGCCGCTGCCCGCGCTCGACGCCGCGCCATGGCACGGCGTGGCCTACCTGCAGCGCTTCGTGCCGTCCGCGCAGCAGCCCGGCTTCGACTGGCGCGTGCTGGTCGTCGGCGGGCGCGCCGTCACCGCGATGCGGCGCGTCAGCAGCGACTGGGTGCACAACGTCGCGCGCGGC
>JBLMVT010000570.1:0-6193 GCA_050256835.1 Betaproteobacteria bacterium
CGGTCGCGCCGTTCATCGACACCTCGATCAGCAAGACCGTCAACGTCCCCGAGGACTACCCGTACACCGACTTCCAGGACCTCTACCTCGAGGCCTGGCGATCCGGGCTGAAGGGGCTGGCGACGTACCGGCCGAACAGCGTGCTCGGCGCCGTGCTGAGCGTCGAGCCGGCGGCAACCGCGGCGGCGCCGGCCGCCGGCGCGCCGCCGCTGCAGGTCAACGAGCGGCTGGCGCTCGACCGGCTGCCGCAGCCGGTGCTCGCCTCGCTGCGCTGGCCCGGCCGGCCCGACCTGCCGGCCGGCAACGCGGCCTGGACCTACATGATCCGACACCCGCACGGCGAGTTCGCGCTGTTCGTCGGCGAACTGCCGGCCGACGAGGCGCGGCGCGGCCCGCTGCCCTTCGAGGTGTGGGTCAACGGAGCCGAGCAGCCGCGCGGGCTCGGCGCGCTGGCGAAGACCTTGTCGATGGACCTGCGCGCCAAGGACGCCGCCTGGGTGCGGCTCAAGCTCGATGCGCTGGCCACCGTGCAGGAGGAGCGCGCCTTCGAGATGCCGTTCCCGCCGCACGGCGAGCGGCGCCAGTTCCCGGGCGTGGTGGCGGCGACGGCGGCGGTGGTCCGCTGGCGCTGCGAGCAGCTCGGCCTGTGGGCCGACGAGGCCGCGCCGACGCCGGTGATCGACGCGATGTTCAGCCGCGACGAGCCGCACACCGGCCCGTCGGGCACGCTGGCGTGGGCGGTCGACGTACGCAACCCGAGCACCGGCGAGGAGTTCACCGCCACGCTCAAGGAGATCGTGCTGCCCGGCGCCGAGGGCGGCGGCCACACGCGGCCGTGCTCGCTCGGCTTCTCGGGCAACTACCCGCGCGCGCTCGACGGTCTGGCGCGCGTGCTGTCGCTCGACATGCGCGTCGTCGACCCGGCGTGGATCGGCATGAAGCTGCGCAAGCTGCTGAGCTACGCCGAGCCGCTCGGCCACTTCATGGACTTCGTGCCCGGGCTCGCCGCGCACGCGCGGCGCCAGCAGACCTGGCCATCGACGGTGGCCTATCTGGCGCGGCTGATCATCCACCGTTACGCGATGCTCGGCGTGCTCGACGAGGAAGGGTACCCGCTGCGCGAGATGGGCGTGCTCGTCGCCGCCCAGGACGCCGCCCGCGAGGACGCGCCGAGGCTGGCGCCGATGGCCGGCGCGCGCTGCCCCGAGTGCGGCAACTCGACGCTGATCCACAAGGACGGCTGCCAGTTCTGCACCGCCTGCGGTCACCTCGGCGCCTGCGGTTGATGATGATGAGCTGAGCGAGCGAGCGAGCGCGGCGGCGGGCGCTGCGCTCGCGTCCGGCCCAGTGACGATTTGTTGCTCGGGTGCGGCCGTGAACCCGGCCGCGCCGATCCGGCAGAATTGCCGCATGAGCAGCGTCAGGCAGGAAGCGACACCCGAGCTGCGCGAATGGATCGTCGCGCAGGCGCGCGCGGGCTGCCGCCCCGAGGATGTGCTCAAAGCGATGTGCGACAGCGGCTGGGAAGAGTCGGTCGCCGTCGGCGCGCTCGAGGAGACGCTGCAGTCCTACCTCGACGCGCACTCGAGACAGGTCGGGCTGCCGCCGGTCGTCGCCGTGCCCGAGCCGGCGCTCGACGACGCGCCGGCCGTGCTGCATGCCGTCGACCGCGAGGTGCGCGTGCTGGTGGCGATGCGCAACCCGCGCGTCGTCGTGTTCGGTGGGCTGCTCGCCGACGACGAGTGCGACGCGCTGATCGACTTGGCACGCGTGCGGCTGGCGCGCTCGGAGACGGTCGACACGCAGACCGGCGGCAGCGAACTGAACGAGGCGCGTACCAGCGAAGGCATGTTCTTCGAGCGCGGCGAGACGCCGCTGGTGGCGCGCATCGAGGCGCGCATGGCCGCGCTTCTCAATTGGCCGCTGGTCAACGGCGAGGGCCTGCAGATCCTGCGCTACCGGCCGGGCGCCGAATACAAGCCGCACTACGACTACTTCGACCCGGCGCAGCCCGGCACGCCGCGCATCCTGCAGCGCGGCGGCCAGCGTGTCGGCTCGCTCGTCACCTACCTCAACACGCCCGCCAAGGGCGGCGCGACGACGTTCCCCGACGTCGCGCTCGACGTTGCGCCGGTCAAGGGCAACGCGGTGTTCTTCAGCTATGACCGGCCGCACCCGATCACGCGCACGTTGCACGGCGGCGCACCGGTGCTCGAGGGCGAGAAATGGGTGGCGACGAAGTGGCTGCGCGAAGGGGCCTTCGAGTGACGACCCCGGGCCCCGGCCCGCAAGGATCCCCATGAACGACCTGCCGCTCGCGGGGCTGCGCATCCTCGACCTGACCCGCCTGCTGCCCGGGCCGCTGGCGACACGCCATCTGCTCGAACTCGGCGCCGAGGTGCTGAAGATCGAGGGCCCGGCCGACCAGGGCCAGGAGGACGGCGCGCGCACAATGTGGCAGACGCGCGCCGAGGCTGCGGCCGGTGCGCCCGGCCTGTTCTTCCGCGAGCTGAACGACGGCAAGCAGCTGCGCTCGATCGACCTGCGCAGCGTGGCCGGAGGCGCCGAACTGGTCGAGCTGGCTCGCGACGCCGACGCACTGATCGAGGGCTTCCGTCCCGGCGTGATGGACCGGCTGGGGCTCGGTTACGCCGCGCTCGCGGCGGTCAACCCGCGGCTGGTCTACGCTGCGATCACCGGCTACGGCCAGCACGGGCCGTGGTCGCAGCGCGCCGGCCACGACATCAACTATCTGGCCATGGCCGGCGTGCTCGAACAGATCGCCGGTCCCGACGGCGACCCCGGCCTGCCCAACTTCCAGGTCGCCGACCTGCTTGGCGGCACGCAGGCTGCCGTCGCGGGCGTGCTCGCCGCGCTGCTCGGCGCGCAGCGCAGCGGGCGCGGGCGTTTCGTCGACGTGTCGATGACGCACGAGGTGTGGCGCCACGCGGTCGTGCTGCGCACCACGCTGGCGGCGACCGGCCGCGTGCCGCCGCCGGGGCGCGATCTGCTGTCGGGCGGCGTGCCGTGCTACGGCGTGTACCGCACCGCCGACGGGCGGCACCTCGCCTTCGGCGCGCTCGAGCTGAAGTTCTGGCAGCGCGCGTGCGAGGTTGTCGGCCGCCCGCAGTGGCGCGACCGGCATCACGCGCTCGGCCTCGCGGTCGGCGGCAGCGAAGCGATGGCGCTGCGTGCAGAGCTGGCCGCGATCGTCGCCGGCCGGCCGCTGGCGCATTGGGCGCCGCTGTTCGACACCGCCGACTGCTGTGTCACGCCGGTGCTGCGTGCCGACGAGGCGCGCGCGCACCCGCTGTTTGTGAACGATCAAGCCGGCATCGGTTGAGCTGTCAACGCAGCGGTGCGAGGCGGCGTTGTGCGCGCGAGCCGTCCGCTCGATCGTGCCTCACTCAACCCAAGGAATCCCATGTCCAAGCTCATCGCCGCGCTGATCGCGTCCACCTTCGCCCTCGGCGCCTTCGCGCAGGCCACCCCGGCAACCCCCGCCGCGCCGGCCGCGCCGGCGACCACCGCCGCTCCCGCCGAGAAGGCCGAGCCGGCCAAGAAGGCCGAGAAGCCGGCCAAGAAGGCGCACAAGCCCGCCGCCCAGAAGACCACCAAGAAGCACGCCGCCTGAGCGTCGCCTCCCCGAACGAAAGAAACCCGGCCTCGGCCGGGTTTCTCTTTGGTGTTCTGCGGTTCCGTCAGGCCTGAATCTGCCGCTTCAGTCCGCCCTTGTCCTTGCCCGGTGGCGGTGTGAGGTTGGCGAACGGGCGGCTGCGCTCGATGCGCTGCCACTTGCGCTGTTCCCAGGTCTGCGGGCCTTCGAGCGGCCACTGGTCGATCACCGGCGCCAGCTCGACGCGCGGCAGCCGGCGGAACGGCGGGGCACTGCGGCGCAGCAGCCAGCGACCGCGGCGCAGCCGCAGCGGCAACGAGGCGCGCTGGCTGCTGACCCAGTAGACGCAGTTGCGCTCCTGCCAGAAGCTCTGGCGCTCGAAGTGCACCCGGCCGGCGAAGCCCGTCTCGGCCGGGAAGATCACGTGCTCCTCGGGCAGCTCGACCACCGCGTACAGCAGGTCGCCCGGCGTGTCGCCCGCGTTCGCGTAGACGAACACGACGCGCTCGATGTCGTTGGCGTGGACCCTGTCGACTGCCTCGCCGTCGCGGTAGACGACGATGTCCTGCCCGAGCCACGCGGTGTTCCAGTGGGCGCTCATGCTGCGGCTCCGTTCCAAACCCTGCACGGTAGCTCGGCAGCGCCGCCGCGGTGTGACAAAGTGCAAGGCCGCGGCGTTCGCCTGCCTGGCTAGCGCCGCCCGCCCGCCCTGGCGCGACCCGCTCCGGCTCGCGCGGGTGGCCGCGCGCCGCGGTTCGCGCTGCGCCGGCCGTCGGTGCCGAGCACCATGCGGCCGAGCACGATCGGCTCGGGCTTCTCGCGCGGGTCGGGCTCGAAGCCGGGGACGGCGACGCGCGGAATCGAGCGCTTGATGAGCTTCTCGATCTCGCGCAGGAAGCCGTCCTCGTCGACGCAGACCAGCGAGATCGCCTCCCCCGGCGAACCGGCGCGGCCGGTGCGGCCGATGCGGTGCACGTAGTCCTCGGGCACGTTGGGCAGCTCGAAGTTGACGACGTGCGGCAGCTGGTCGATGTCGATGCCGCGCGCGGCGATGTCGGTCGCTACCAGCACCTGCAGCGCGCCGCTCTTGAAGTCGGCCAGCGCCTTGGTGCGTGCGCTCTGGCTCTTGTTTCCATGGATCGCCATCGCCGTGACGCCATGCTTGACCAGGTGCTCGGCCAGCCGGTTGGCGCCGTGCTTCATGCGCGTGAAGACGAGCACCTGATGCCAGTCGTTGGTCTGGATCAGGTAGGTCAGCAGGTCCTTCTTGGCGTCGCGGCTCACCGGGTGCACCTTCTGCGCGATCAGCTCATGGGTCGAGTTGCGCCGCGACACCTCGATCAGCGCCGGCTTGTTGAGCAGCCGGTCGGCGAGCGCCTTGATCTCGTCGCTGAAGGTGGCCGAGAACAGCAGGCTCTGCTTCTTCGCCGGCAGCAGCGCGAGCACCTTCTTGATGTCGTGGATGAAGCCCATGTCGAGCATGCGGTCGGCCTCGTCGAGCACGAAGATCTGCACGTGCGACAGGTCGAGCGTGCCCTGGCCGGCGTGATCGAGCAGCCGGCCCGGCGTGGCGACGAGGATGTCGACGCCCTTCCTCAGGCGGTCGACCTGCGGCTGCATGCCGACGCCGCCGAACATCACCATCGAGCTGAGCTGGTGCATGTACTTGCCGTAGGTGCGCACGCTTTCCTCGACCTGCGCGGCGAGTTCGCGCGTCGGCGTGAGGATCAGGGCGCGGATCGCGAGGCGCCCGCGGGCGTCGCGCAGGGGCTTGCCCTGCGCCAGCCGCTGCAGCATCGGCAGCACGAAGCCGGCGGTCTTGCCGGTGCCGGTCTGCGCGCCGGCCATGAGGTCGCCGCCGGCGAGCACGGCGGGGATCGCCTGCAACTGGATCGGGGTAGGGGTGCTGTAGCCCTCGTCGTGGACGGCGCGCAGCAGGGGCTCGGCAAGGCCGAGGGTATCGAAGGACATGGAGGATGACTCAACGGGATCGGCCTGTCGCCCGAGGGATCGGGCGCCAGTCGCAGGCACGGGGGTGTGCGAGGGGGGGCGTGCGGCGAAGCCGGGCCCGGTCGGAAGCGACGGCAGCAAGGAGACTGGATCAGCGCTGCGTGGGCGCATTGTACCCGGCGCCGCTCCCGGACGCCGCCGGTCGGCGACAATACGTGGTTTCGCGCAGAGAAGCTCCCCAGTAGAGCCCGCCATGGCCCAGTACGTGTACACGATGAACCGCGTCGGCAAGATCGTCCCGCCGAAGCGTCAGATCCTGAAGGACATCTCGCTGTCGTTCTTTCCCGGTGCCAAGATCGGCGTGCTCGGGCTGAACGGCTCGGGAAAGTCGACCCTGCTCAGGATCATGGCCGGCCTCGACCACGACATCGAGGGCGAGGCGATCCCGATGCCGGGGCTGAAGATCGGCTACCTGCCGCAGGAGCCGCTGCTCGACCCGAACCAGACCGTGCGCCAGGCAGTCGAGGAGGGGCTGGGCGGCGTGCTGGCGGCCAAGGCACGGCTCGACGAGGTCTACGCCGCCTACGCCGAGCCCGACGCCGACTTCGACAAGCTGGCGCACGAGCA
>JBLMVT010000571.1:0-6516 GCA_050256835.1 Betaproteobacteria bacterium
ACCGACATCGCCTACAACGCCGGGCTGGCAGCCGTGATCGACTCGAACGGCACGCAATCGCATGTCTCCGTCTTCAAGGTCGACGAGGACGGCAACTTCAGCCTGAGCGGCGCCGGCACGCGCAACAGCAAGACGACGAACGGGGTCGTCGTCCTCGCGAGCGATTGAAGGGCGCCGTCGCGGAAATCGGCTCAGCGCCCGCCGGCTACGCGGCCGATGATGCCGCTGCGATCGCTGTCAGCGTCGCCTCCAATCGGCGCTGCAGCACCACTGCAAACCGTTCGGCGGCAACAGGCCGGCCCGCGATCTGCGCGCACGACACCGTCCGTGCCTTCAGCAGCGGCTCGTCGCGGGGGTGGCCGGCGGCCTCGCAAAGCAGCGACCAATCGGGCTCGCCCACCAGCGTGCCCGCCACGAGCAGCACGACATGGCGCCGCCGCCGCTGCGCCAAGCCCACTAGCTTGCGCCCCCCACCGGCGACGATCTCCCAGGGCGAGAGGCTGCCGAAGCAGGCCCAGCGCACGGTGGGGCTCGAGTCGTTGGCCTGCGCCACGTCGCCTGGCAGCAGCGGCTCGCCAACGATGCCGATGTCGGCCAGCGAGGCCACGTGAAGCTCGGCGATCTGCCGGTAGCCATCGACCACGCCACCGAGCACCCATGCGTGGTCGTGAGGCAGCACGACCGACGCACTGACGAGCCACGGCCCCGCGAGCACCGCGCCGCCACCGGACTCGCGCAGCACGAGCGCCGCGCGGTCACGCAGCTGCTGCCGCACGCCCTCATGCAGCGCGCGCTGCGAGCAGCCCAGCACGACCGCGGGATGCCGGTAGGTCCACACGCGGTGGCGCGGTGTCAATGTGCCGGGTGCCACGCCAGCGGCGTCGGCCAGCTGGCGCGTGTTCCATGCCTGTTCTTCGGCGGCGGTGTCTACGGGGCTTCCTTCAGCGTCGCGATGGGCTGGCCGCGTGCGAACGTCTCGCCGGCCGCGACGAGGATAGCCTCGACTCGCCCGTCCGACGGCGCCTCGACTTCGAGGTTGGCCTTCACCAGCACCACCTTGGCCAGCGGCTGGCCGGCTCGCACGGTGTCGCCGGCCGCCACCAGCCACTGGTCCAGCAGTGCCTGCACGCCCGCTTCCACGCCCTCCCAGGCATTCGCGGGCAGTGTGACGTCGTTCACGCCGCAGCGCCCTCGGCCATCCGCGTCGCCATCAGCCCCTTCGCCGCCTCGACGATCCTGCCCGTCTGCGGGATCACGAACTGCTCGAGCGGTCGGCTGTAGGGGATCGGGACGTTGGGCACCGCAAGGCGCCTTATCGGTGCCTTGAGCTTCAACGTGTCGAGGTTCTCGGCCACGATGGCCGAGATCTCGCCCGTGAGGCCGAAACCAAGGTAGTCCTCGTCGGCGACCAGCAGGCGCCCCGTCTTGGCGACCGACTTCAGCACGGCGTCGCGATCGAGCGGCACCAGCGTGCGCAGGTCGATAACCTCCGCGCTCACGCCACCTCGCGCGAGCTCGTCGGCCGCGAGCAGCGCCTTCTGCACCATCTGGCTGATCGTGACGATGGTGAGATCCTTGCCCTCGCGGACCACCTTCGCCTGGCCGAACGGCAGCGTGTAGGGCTCCTCGGGCACCTCGCTGCTGCTGCCCTCGAAATAGGCCATCCAGGGCAGTCCCATGATGCCCTTGTGGTACATGAACATCACGGGGTTGTCGTCGCGGATCGATTGGATCATCAGACCCTTCGCGTCGTACGCGTTGGACGGCACCACCACCTTCAGCCCGGGCATGTGGGCAAACGTGGCGTACAGGCATTGCGAGTGTTGCGCCGCATCGTTGTAGCCGCCACCGATCGCCGTGGTCAGCACCACCGGCAGCTTGATGTTGCCCCCGGCCATGTAGGTGTTCTTGGCCAGGTGGTTGTAGATCTGGTCCATGCACACGCCGAAGAAGTCGACGAACATCAGCTCCACGATCGGCCGCATGCCGGCGGCAGCCGCGCCCGTGGCCGCGCCGATGAACGCGGTCTCCGAGATCGGCGTGTCCATGATGCGCTCCCTGCCGAACTTCTCCAGCAGTCCTCCGGTGGCACCGAAGATGCCGCCGTAGGCGCCGATGTCTTCGCCCATCACGAACACGCTGTCGTCGCGCGACATCTCCTGCGCGACGCCTTCGGCGATGGCCTGGGCCATCGTGAGTTTGCGGGTCTTGCTCATGGGGTGCTCCTCGGCTTTTCAGGCGGAGACGAAGACGTCGTTCAGCGCATCCTCGGCCGCTGGGTAGGGGCTGTTGCGCGCGAATTCGAAGGCGTCGGCCACGCGCTGCTGGGCGCGCGTGATGAGCCTGGACTCTTCGGCGTCGGACAGCAGACTCTGGCGTTTGAGCAGGCTCGCGAGCTTCGGGATGGGGTCTTTCTTGCGCAGGGTGCTGACCTCGTCCTTCGGGCGGTACACCTCGGGGTCGCCCTGGAAGTGACCGAGGTAGCGGTCGGTCTTCACCTCGATCAGGCTCGGCCCCTCGCCGCGCCGTGCGCGCGCGATCGCCGACCCCGCGGCCTCGAACACCTCGACCGCATCGTTGTCGGCGACGCGGATGCCCGGCATGCCATAGGCCGCGGCGCGGTCGGCGACCCACTCGATCGACGTGGCCTGCGATTTCGGGACCGAGATGGCCCACTTGTTGTCTTCACACACGAACACGACCGGCAGCTTCCACAGAGCGGCCAAGTTCAGCGACTCGTGGAACGAGCCCTGGTTCGCCGCGCCCTCGCCGAAGAAGGCCACGGCGACCCACTCCTTGCCGAGCTTCTTTGCCGCCAATGCGGCTCCGCAGGCCGGCGGCAGGCTCGCGCCGATGATGCCGCTGCAGCTGAAGCGATGCTCGGGGTCGAACAGGTGCATGTGGCCGCCCTTTCCCTTGCCCAGGCCCGTGGCCTTGCCGAACATCTCGGCGGTCATCCTGTCCAGCGGCACGCCCTTGGCGATCGCGAAGTGGTGCGGCCGGTGCGTTCCGACCACGGTGTCTTCCTTCCTCAGGTGGGCGCACACGCCCACGGCCACGGGCTCCTGCCCCGCAGCGAGGTGCATCTCGCCGGGCACCGGGCCCGACCCGATGTCGAAGGCCAGGCCCTTCTGGATGTGCGGCGGCAGCTTGCCTTCGAGGTAGACGCTGGCCATCGTCTCCTCGTAGTGGCGAATCGCCACCATCGTCTCGAACATCCACAACAGTTGTTCCTTGCTGGCTTGCATGCGCGTCTCCTTCGACAAACCATCGGATGGGGACCGACCCCCCTTGTGGTTCTTAGTGCATCGGGGCCGCGAGGGGAAATGGAAAATCGACCCGGGAGGCCCACGTTCATTGAGTCAGATCACTTCGCCGCGGCGAATGTTGCGCCGCAGCACGCAGGGCGAGTGGATCTGATCGCCCATACTGCGACAGGCGACCTGCAGGGAGTGCGCCAATGAGCGAGTTGCGCAACCGGATCGTTCAGGTCAGCCGCTTCGGCGGTCCCGAAGGGCTGGAGGTGGTGGACGCGCCCCTGCCCACGCCCGGCCGGGGCGAGGTGCGGGTCCGCGTGCTGGCTTCGGGACTCGAGTACACGGATGTCCTGATTCGCCGTCACCTGTATCCGCAGACGTCGCAACGCCGGCCGCCGTTCGCCCTGGGCTACGACTTCGTCGGGGAAATCGACCAGGTCGGCACGGGGGTGCGCGACTTCCGCGTGGGCGACCGGGTCGCCGACATGACGGTCGTCGGCTCGAACGCGGCCTACCGCACGATCCAGGCTGACCGTCTCACCCGCGTACCGGCGGGCGTCGATGCGGCGGAGGCCGCCACGCTGATCTTGAGCTGGACGACCGCGTACCAGCTGCTTCACCGCGCGGCCCGGGTGCGAAGAGGCCAGCGGGTGCTCGTGCATGGGGCCGCCGGTGCAGTCGGTCAGGCACTGCTAGCCCTCGGCCGGCTGGCCGGCGTCGAGCTGTGGGGCGCCGCGCGCGGTTCGCATGCGCGGCTCATCCGCGACCTCGGCGCCGAGCCGATCGACTACCAGCGAGACGATTTCACGCGCGTCGTGCCCGGCGGGTTCGACGTCGTCTTCGACGGCATCGGCGAGGACGGCTACCGCCGATCGTTCGCGGCCGTCGCCCGCGGCGGTCTGCTGTGTGCCTACGGCTACTCGGCGGGCGTGCAGGCGCAACGCCGCATGGCCACCATGCTGATGTGGATCGCCCGCCTGTATCTGTGGCGGTGGCTGCCGGGCGGCAGGCGTGCCGGCTTCTATTCGATCAACGCGATGCGCGCGCGGCATCCCGCCTGGTTCCGCGAGGACCTCGAGCAGCTCTTCGGCTTGCTCGCCCGTGGGGTCATCCGGCCCCGGGTGGCCGCACGCATCGGCTTCGACGCGGTGCCCGAGGCGCACCGCCGCCTGGAGGCCGGCGGACTCGAGGGCAAGCTGGTCCTCTGCCCGTAGGCGATCGAGACCCCACCGCCTTGAGAACGCCCAAGCGGCCGCCGGCCCGTATTGCGCAGACACGCCTCGGCCGGTTCGCCAGCATGGGCATGGCCGCAGGCGAACTCGCGGCGGGCGCCGCGGCGCACGGACTGAAACGCCTGGCGCGCGGCCAGGCGCCGGACCTTCGCGGCGCATTGCTGTCCGCACCCAATGCCAGACGGCTCGCCGAACGACTCGCGCGGCTGCGCGGGGCGGCGATGAAGATCGGGCAGCTCGTCTCGATGCAGGGCGAGGACATCCTGCCCGCAGAGTTCGCCCAGGCGCTGTCGGTGCTGCACTCGCAGGCGGCACCGATGCCGGTGCAGCAGCTGCGCCGTGTTCTCGGGCGCGAATACGGCACGGGCTGGGAACGCCGCTTCGCCGCGTTCGACTACGAGCCGGTCGCAGCCGCATCGATCGGGCAGGTGCATCGCGCGACCACCGCGGATGGGCGGGACCTCGCGCTGAAGATCCAGTATCCCGGTGTGGCCCGCTCGATCGCGAGCGACGTCGACAACGTCGCGACGCTGTTGCGCCTGTTCAATCTGCTGCCGATCGACCTCGACGTCGCCGGCATTGCCGACGAATCCAAGCGGCAACTCATGCAGGAGGCCGACTACCTGAGCGAGGCACGCTTCCTCGAGCAATACGCCAGGCTGGTGGCTGACGAGCCGATGCTTCTCGTGCCGGGCGTGCATCGCGACCTGACCACGACGCGGATCATGGCGATGGACTTCATCGAGGCAGCGCCGCTCGATGCGCTGGCAACGGCGCCGCAGCGCCGACGCAATGCCGTCGGCACGCTGCTCGAACGCCTGCTGTTTCGCGAACTGTTCGAGTTTCGCGTCATGCAGACCGACCCGAACTTCGCGAACTATCTCTACCAGGTCAGGAGCGGACGCGTGGTGCTGCTCGACTTCGGGGCGTCGCGGCGCTTCGGCCGCGAGTTCGTGGCCGACTATGCGAGCATCAGCCGTGCCGTCATCGACGGCGATCGCGACGCCGTCGCACGCGCGGCAGTGCGCATCGGCTATGCGGCGGCGGACGATCCGCCTCGGCGCATCGAGGCGGTGGTCGACATGTGCCTGCTGGCATGTGAGCCGCTGCGCCATGTCGGGCGGTACGACTTCGGCGCGTCCGACCTGCCCGCGCGCATGCGCGACCTCGGTTTCGAGCTGGCCGTTCGGCGACGGCTGCTGCGTTCGCCGCCGCCCGAAACGCTGTTCCTGCATCGCAAGCTCGTCGGCTCGTTCCTGCTGCTGGCACGCCTCGGTGCGCAGGTCGACGCGCGGTCGCTCATCCTGCCGTTCCTTGCGAAGGCGTAGGCGACGCCACGACCGACGCCTCGAGCACACGAGCCACGATCGCCCACAGTTCGGCGTGCGCGCGCGCAGCGTCCTGCGCCGCAGGCAGCGCGCCGCAGGCCGACAACAGGTCCTGGGCCGCCTCGGCGTGCGCAGCTTTCTTCGGGTCCATCACGCAGCGCTTCCACGTCAGCGTCGCGAGGTCGATCGGCGCCACCGGCATCCGAAGATAGCCTTGCCGCACTGCGCGTTGGGTGATGGCGCGGCAGATGCGGGGGTCCAACTGCTCGTCACCCACGGCCAGCACAGTGGCAAGGCGTGCAACCCTCGGCGACAGCGATTCGTACAGCCGATGAAGCGCTTGCCAGTCGAAGACCTGCGGGTCCACGGAGATCGGGCACATGATGTTGAGCTGGAGGAACGGGTTCGTCGGAATCGGCCGAGCGGCGGGGCCGCAGGGTGGCAGCCCGAGGGCAGTTTGCTACCGTTTCGCCGCAACAGACATCGGCCCCACGGGGTTGTTTCGCGGTATCCACCTGACCAGGGGGAGATGGCAGACTACGGCAGGCGGTCGCGACACTTCACGGGTTCTGCAGCATGAAAGACTTGACCCCCGCATTGCTCGGTCCGGCGGCCGAGCATCCCGGCTTCTGGCAAGTGCCGGTCGGCGTCCTGATGGAAGTCGGCGATCAGTACGTCGACCGCCAGGGAGTGCTCCAG
>JBLMVT010000572.1:0-3824 GCA_050256835.1 Betaproteobacteria bacterium
CGCCGCGCTCGCCGGCGGCGTGCTCGCGGGCGGCACGCCGGCGCTGGCGGCCGGCGTCGCCGGCATCAACGCGCTGCTCGCCGGCGTCTGGTTCAAGTTCGTGCTGATCACGCGCGCCGCCTACAACCAGGGCTTCGCGCTGACCGCCCTGCCCGTTCGCGGCGTCGCCCGCTGAGCCAAGAAAGAAACGGAGCGTTCGACCATGGGCAAGCTGTCGTCGGCCGAGATCGGCCTCGCACCGCTGGCACGTTCGATGCTGCACCCCGAGGCCGAGACGTTGCCGCGCGAACGGCTCGAGGCGCTGCAGCTCGAGCGCCTGCGCGCCACCGTGAAGAACGCCTGGACGAACGTGCCGCTGCACCGCGCGCGGCTCGACGCGGCCGGCGTCGCGCCCGGCGACGTGCGCTCGCTCGACGACCTGCAGCGCCTGCCGTTCACGCTCAAGTCCGACCTGCGCGACCACTACCCGTTCGGCCTGTTCGCGCGGCCGGTGGCGCAACTCTCGCGACTGCACGCCTCCTCGGGCACGACAGGGCGGCCGACGGTGGTCGGCTACACGCGGCGCGACCTCGCCTCCTGGGCCGACCTGATGGCACGCTCGCTGGCCTGCGCCGGCGTGCGCCGCGGCGACATCGTGCACAACGCCTACGGCTACGGCCTGTTCACCGGCGGGCTCGGCGCGCACGCGGGGGCCGAGCGGCTCGGCGCGGTGGTGGTGCCGATGTCGGGCGGCTCGACCGAGCGCCAGGTGCAGCTCATCATGGACTTCCGCGCCCGCGTGCTGTGCGCGACGCCGTCGTACGCGCTGGCGATCGCCGAGGTGGCCGAGAAGCTCGGCTTCGACCTGCGCGCGAGTTCCCTCGAGATCGGCATGTTCGGCGCCGAGCCGTGGAGCGGCGCGATGCGCGAGGAGATCGAGGCGCGGATCGGCCTGCGCGCGGTCGACATCTACGGCCTGTCGGAGATCATGGGGCCGGGCGTGGCCTGCGAATGCGTGGCGCGCAACGGCCTGCACGGCTGGGAGGACCACTTCCTGTTCGAGGTGATCGACCCCGACACCGGCCGCACGCTGCCGGACGGCGAGGCCGGCGAGCTCGTCATCACCACGCTGGCCAAGGAGGCGCTGCCGATGCTGCGCTACCGCACCCGCGACATCACGCGCCTCACGCGCGAGCGCTGCGACTGCGGGCGCACGCACGCGCGCATCCTGCGCGTCACCGGTCGCAACGACGACATGCTGATCATCCGCGGCGTCAACGTCTTCCCTTCGCAGCTCGAGGCGGTGCTGGTCGGCCGGCCCGGCATCGCGCCGCACTACCAGCTGGTGGTCGAGCGCCGCGGCGCGCTCGACCACGTGTCGGTCGAGATCGAGCCCGAGCCCGGCGTCGCCGAGGAGCGCTGGCCCGAGCTGGCGCGCGACGTGACGCACCACATCAAGTCGCTGGTCGGCATCACCACCGAGGTCAGCGTGAAGTCGCCCGGCGCGATCCCGCGCTCGCAGGGCAAGGCGGTGCGCGTGCGCGACCTGCGGCCCAAGGGAGCGGCCTGATGTACCGCATCGTCCGCCACCAGCGCTTCTCCGAGCAGACCTTCCTGTGGGAGGTCGAGGCGCCCGACGTCGCGCGCGCCGCGCAGCCGGGCCACTTCGTCATGCTGCGGCTGGCCGACGGCGGCGAGCGCATCCCGCTCACCGTGGCCGACTACGACCGTGAGCGCGGCACCGTCACGGTCGTCGTGCAGGCGCTCGGCAAGACGACGCGCGAGATGCGCGACCGCTACGCCGAGGGCGACAGCTTCGACGACTTCGTCGGCCCGCTCGGCCTGCCGCAGCACATCGCGAAGTACGGCCACGTCGTGCTGGTCGGCGGCGGACTCGGCGTGGCGCCGGTGTTTCCGCAGCTGCGCGCGTTCCGCGAGGCCGGCAACCGCACCACCGCGATCGTGGGCTTTCGCAACAAGGACCTGATCTTCTGGGAGGACAAGCTGCGCGCGCACTGCGACGAGCTGGTGGTCTGCACCGACGACGGCAGCGCGGGCCGGCCGGGCTTCGTCACCAACACCCTGCGCGACCTGCTCGACAGCGAGCGCCCCGACCTGGTCGTCGCCATCGGGCCGATGCCGATGATGCAGGCGTGTGCCGAGGTGACGCGGCCGTTCGGCGTCAAGACGATGGTGTCGCTGAACACCATCATGGTCGACGGCACCGGCATGTGCGGCTCGTGCCGCGTCACGGTCGACGGCGAGGTGCGCTTCGCCTGCGTCGACGGCCCGGACTTCGACGCCCACGGCATCGACTTCGCCGAGCTGAACGCGCGCCAGAAGCGCTTCAAGGCGCAGGAAGCCGCGGCCAACGCCGACTTCGACCACGTGTGCAGCCTCGAGCAGAAGCTGATGGTGGAGGGCAAGCGCACCTACAAGAAGTACGCCGCGCTGGCCAAGACGCAGACCAAGATGCCGGAGCGCGAGCCGGCCGAGCGAGCGCGCAACTTCGAGGAGGTCAACCTCGGCTACGGCTGGGTCGAGGCGATCGTCGAGGCCGAGCGCTGCATCCAGTGCGCCAAGCCGACCTGCATCCCCGGCTGCCCGGTCAACATCGACATCCCGCGCTTCCTGCGCCACCTCGTCGTGCGCGATCTCGACGGCGCGCTCGGCGCGATCCACGACTCGAGCCCGTTCCCGTCGGTTTGCGGCCGCGTGTGCCCGCAGGAACACCAGTGCGAGGCGCAGTGCATTCTCGTCAAGGCCAAGCTCGAGCCGGTGGCGATCGGCCGGCTCGAACGCTTCGTCGGCGACCATGCGCGCGCGCGGCCGCTCGTCGTGCCGCCGGCCGAACGGCGACTCGGCCGCGTCGCCATCGTTGGCTCCGGGCCGGGCGGGCTGGCCGCGGCGGCGGACCTGCGCCGCTTCGGCTGCGAGGTCACGGTGTTCGAGGCGCTGCACGTCGTCGGCGGGGTGCTGCGCTACGGCATCCCGGCGTTCCGGCTGCCGCGCGACATCATCGAGCGCGAGGTGCGGCGCCTGTCCGACGCGGGCGTGAAGTTCGAGCTGAACAAGGTCGTCGGCAAGACCTTCACCATCGCCCAGCTGCAGGGCGAGCGCGGATACGACGCGGTGTTCGTCGCCGCCGGTGCTGGCGCGCCGGCGTTCCTCGGCATCCCCGGCGAGTCGGCCGGGCAGGTCTATTCGGCCAACGAATTCCTGACCCGCGTCAACCTGATGGGCGGCGACCAGTTCCCCTACCAGGCGACGCCGATCGCGCACGGCGCGAGCGTGTGCGTGGTCGGCGCGGGCAACACCGCGATGGACTGCCTGCGCGTGGCGAAGCGGCTCGGCGCGGCGCGCGTGCGCTGCGTCTACCGCCGCACCGAGGCCGAGGCGCCGGCGCGTGTCGAGGAGCTGCGCCACGCGCGCGAGGAAGGCATCGAGTTCTGCTTCCTGCATGCGCCGGTCGAGGTCCTGCTGGACGAGGCCGGCGACGTGCGCGGTCTGCGCGCGCAGAAGATGACGCTGGGCGAGCCCGACGAGCGCGGCCGGCGCAAGCCGCTGCCGCTCGACGAGTTCGTCGACCTCGACTGCGACACCGTGATCGTCGCGCTCGGCACCAAGGCCAATCCGATCATCGGCCAGTCGACGCGCGAGCTCGGGCGCGACAAGCGCGGCTACATCGTCGCCGACGAGTCGACTCAGGCGACCAACCTGCCCGGCGTGTTCGCCGGCGGTGATATCGTGACCGGCGGCGCGACGGTGATCCTCGCGATGAGCGCGGGCCGCCGCGCCGCCAAGGCGATCGCAGCCTGGCTGGCCGACCCGACGCGCGCCTGGCC
>JBLMVT010000573.1:0-9074 GCA_050256835.1 Betaproteobacteria bacterium
CAGCTCGCGCTCGGCTCCGGGTCGGCGGAATCGGGGCTGCAGCTGCTGCCGCTGACGGCGGGCATCGTCGTCGGCTCCGGGCTCACCGGCCGGCTCATCGTGTGGACCGGGCGGCCGCGGCCGATCCCGGTGGCCGGCCTGCTGATCGCCGCCGCCTGCCTCGTCGCGCTCGGTCTGGCGACGCCCGACAAGCGGCTGGTGGTCGGGCTCGGCCTGGGCACCGGCTTCGGGCTCGGCAGCGTGATGTCGGTGATGCAGATCGTGACGCAGATCGCCGCCGGCCGCGAGCGGCTCGGTGCCGCGGCAGCGTCGATCTCGCTGGCGCGCTCGCTCGGCGGCTCGATCGGCGCGTCGGCGCTGGCGGCGGTCGTGTTCGCAGGGCTCGACAGCGGCGACGTCGCGCAGCGTCTGGCCGACCCGGCGGCGCAGGCGCAGCTGCGCGAGGCCTTCCACCACGCCTTCCTCGTCGCGGCGGGGCTGTGCGTGGCGGCGGCCTGGGCCGCGAGCCGGCTGCCGCCGCTGCACCTGCGCGACGAGACGCACGCGCGTGCCGCGCTGCCCGAATGAAGCCCGAAGAGACGCAGATGAGCAAGCGAGCCTGGTGGTGGTCGGCGCTCGGCGCGCTGGCGCTGGTGGCGCTGCTGGCCGGCGGCTACGAGCAGTTCGTGCGCGCCAAGTCGCAGCGCAGCGCACGCCAGACGAACCCGGGCGCGGTGGCGGTGAGCACCGTGCGTGCCGAGCGGCGCGACTTCCCCGTCGTGCTCGAGGTCACCGGAACGGTGACGCCGCTGGACACCGTCGACGTGCGCGCGCAGATGTCGGCGGTGGTCGACAAGGTGCTGATCGCCGAGGGCCAGTTCGTCAAGGCCGGCCAGCCGCTGTTCGCGCTGGACGGCCGCGCGGCGCAGGTCGACGTCAGGAAGGCCGAGGCGCAGCTGGCGCGCGACCAGGCGACCCTGGCCGACGCGCTGCGCCAGCTCGAGCGCAGCAAGGACCTGCTGCGCCAGAACTTCGTCGCGCAGAGCGCGGTCGACACCAACCAGGCGCAGGTCGACGCGCAGCGCGCCGCCGTCGCCGCCGACCGTGCGGCGATCGAGTCGGCCAGGGTCGCGCTCGGCTACGCGCGCATCGACGCGCCGAGCGCGGGGCGCGCCGGAGCGATCGCCGTGCACCCCGGCAGCTACGTGCAGCCCGGCACGACCACGCTGGTGACGATCACCCGGCTCGACCCGATCGCCGTGGCCTTCAACCTGCCGCAGCGCAACCTGCCGGACGCGCTGGCGCAGCTCGATGCCGGCGGCGCCGAGGTGACCGTGCAGCTGCCCGGCGCAGCGGCAGACCGGGCGAGCCTGCGCGGCCGGCTGCGCTTCGTCGACAACGCGATCGACGCCAACTCGGGCACCGTCAAGGTCAAGGCGGTGTTCGACAACCCGGCGCACCAGCTCTGGCCCGGCGCCTACGTCAACGTGCGCCTGCCGGTCGAGACGATCAGGGGCGCCGTCGTCGTGCCGCAGGCGGCGCTGATCCAGGGCGTCGACGGGAAGACGCTGTATGTCGTGAAGGACGGCAAGGCGGCGGTGCGCGAGGTGACGGTGCTCGCCTCGGCCAGCAACCAGGCGGTCGTCGGCGGGCTGGCCGGCGGCGAGCGCGTCGTCGTCGAAGGGCGGCAGAACCTGCGGCCCGGTGTCGCGGTGGTCGAGCCCGCGGCGCAGGCGGCGGCCGGCGGCGTCGCCTCGGCGGCGTCGGCGCCATGAACCTCTCCGAGCTGTTCATCCGTCGTCCGGTGACGACGGTGCTGCTCAACCTCGCCATCGTGCTGGCCGGCGTGATCGCGTGGACGCGCATCCCGGTGGCCGCGCTGCCGAGCTACGACTCGCCGGTGATCAACGTCTTCGCGGCGCTGCCCGGCGCCAGCCCGGAGACGATGGCCAGCTCGGTCGCGCTGCAGCTAGAGAAGCAGTTCTCGACCATTCCCGGGCTGGCCGTCATCAGCTCGACCAACACGCTGGGCAGCACGTCGCTCACGCTCGAGTTCGACCAGGGCCGCGACATCGACGCCGCCGCGGTCGACGTGCAGGCGGCGATCCTGCGCGCGCAGCGCTCGCTGCCGCAGGACATGGCCTCCCCGCCGTCGTACCGCAAGGTCAACCCGGCCGACGCGCCGGTGCTGATCCTGGCGCTGACCTCGCCCTCGCTCAACCTCAGCGACCTGGAGGACTACGCCGAGCACCTGCTGTCGCCGTCGATCGCCACGCTCGACGGCGTGGCGCAGGTCAACGTGTTCGGCCAGAAGCGCTACGCGGTGCGCGTGCGCGTGCTGCCCGAGGCGCTGGCGGCGCGCAACATCGCGCTCGACGAGCTGACCGCCGCGCTGGCGGCCGCCAATGCCAACACGCCGGTCGGCACGCTCGAGGGCAGCCGCCAGACGCTGACCCTGCAGGCCAACCGCCAGCTGCGCAACGCCGCCGAGTTCGCCGACCTCATCGTCGCCACGCGCAACGGCAACCCGGTGCGGCTGCGCGACGTGGCGCGCGTCGAGGACAGCTTCGAGACCGTCAAGACCTTCGGCGAGTTCAACGGCGAGAACGCGATCCTGCTGGCGATCCAGCGCCAGCCCGACGCCAACACGGTGAAGGTGGTCGACTCGGTGCGCGCCGCGCTGCCGGGATTCCGCGCGCAGCTGCCGGCGTCGGTGCAGATCACGCCGGTCAACGACCGCTCGGTGTCGGTGCGTCACGCGCTGCACGACGTGAGCGTGACGCTGGCGCTGACCGTCGCGCTGGTCGTGCTGGTGATCTTCCTGTTCCTGCGTCGCGTCGTGGCCACGGCGATCCCGACGCTGTCGCTGCCGGTGTCGCTGGTCGGCGCGCTGTCGCTGCTGTGGTTGTTCGGCTACAGCCTGGACAACATCTCGCTGCTCGGGCTGACGATGGCCGTCGGGCTGGTCGTCGACGACGCGATCGTGATGCTCGAGAACATCATGCGCCACGTCGAGTCCGGCGAGGCCCCGTTCCAGGCGGCGCTGCGCGGCTCGCGCGAGGTCGGATTCACGATCGTGTCGATCTCCAGCTCGCTGGTCGCGGTGTTCATCCCGATCTTCTTCATGCCTGGCGTGATCGGGCTGCTGTTCCACGAGTTCGCGGTCATCGTCAGCCTGGCGATCGTCGCCTCCGCATTCGTCTCGCTGACGCTGGTGCCGATGCTGGCCAGCCGCTTCCTGAAGGAGGAGACCCACGCTCGGCCGCCGGGCGCGCTGGTGCGGCTGTTCGAGCGCGCCTTCGACGCGTCGCTCGGCCTGTACACGCGCACGCTCGACGCCGCGCTGCGCCACCGGCCGCTGGTGCTGGGGATCGCGCTGGCGACCTTCGCGCTGAGCGCGCTGATGTTCGTCGTCATCCCCAAGGGCTTCTTCCCGGAGGAGGATATCGGCCAGATCCGCATCGGCACCGAGGCTGCCGAGGACATCTCGTTCCCGGCGATGGTCGAGCTGCAGGAGAAGGTGGCGGCGATCGTGCGCGCCGACCCGTACGTCGCCAGCGTGTCGTCGTTCCTCGGCGGCGGCAGCAACACGCTGAACACCGGCCGCATGTTCGTCAACCTGAAGCCGCAGGGCGAGCGCCCGCCGATGAAGCAGGTGGTCGAGGAGCTGCGCCGCAAGACGCGGGTCGTGCCCGGCATCTCGGTCTACCCGGTGCCGATCCAGAACCTGTCGCTCACCGGGCGCGCCAGCAAGAGCCGCTACCAGTACATCCTGCAGAGCGTGAAGGCCGACGAGCTGAACGACTGGGCCGAGAAGCTGCAGGACAAGCTGCGCGCCGACCCCGACTTCCGCGACGTCACCAGCGACTCGCAGCTGCACGGACTGCAGGCGACGCTGAAGATCGACCGCGACCGCGCCAACACGCTCGGCGTGTCGATCGACGCCGTGCGAAGCGCGCTCTATTCGGCGTTCGGCGAGCGCCAGGTGTCGACCATCTACACGCCGGCCGACAGCTACCAGGTGATCATGGAGGTCGCGCCCGAGGCCAAGCGCGACGAGCGCGCGCTCGACGGCATCTACGTGCGCTCGCAGACCGGCACGCTGGTGCCGCTGAACGCCTTCGCCACCGTCCAGCGCACGTTGGGCCCGACGGCGGTCAACCATGTCGGCCAGCTGCAGGCGGTGACGGTGACCTTCAACCTCGCGCCCGGCGTGGCGCTGGGCGACGCGACCAACCGGCTCGAGCACTACCACGCCGAACTGAAGCTGCCCGCCTCGATCATCACCAGCTACGGCGGCGACGCCGCGGTGTTCAAGAGCTCGCAGGGCAGCCAGGCGGTGCTCATCGTCGCCGCGCTGCTCGTCATCTACGTGCTGCTGGGCGTGCTCTACGAGAGCTACATCCACCCGGTCACCATCCTCGCCGGGCTGCCGTCGGCGGCCGCGGGGGCCCTGCTGATGCTGTGGCTGGTCGGGCTCGACCTGACGCTGATCGCGACGATCGGCATCCTGCTGCTGATCGGCATCGTCAAGAAGAACGCGATCATGATGGTCGACTTCGCGCTCGACGCGCAGCGGGCCAAGGGGCTGCCGCCCGAGCAGGCGATCCGCCAAGCCTGCATCCTGCGCTTCCGGCCGATCATGATGACGACGCTGGCCGCGCTGATGGGCGCGCTGCCGATCGCGCTGGGCGCCGGCGCGGGCGCCGAACTGCGCCAGCCGCTCGGCGTCGCGGTGGTCGGTGGCCTGGTGTTCTCGCAGGCGATCACGCTGTACATCACGCCGGTGATCTACCTCGCACTGGACCGCTTCAGCGGCAAGGGGCCGGTGACGACGCCGGAGGCGAGTCCCGCAGCCGGCGCTCATTCGCTCTGATTCGTGCGCGCGTCAGGGCGCCCCGCCGTCCCGATCGCGCCCGGACGCCGGCCCGCGGCTCAGTCTGCCTTGCGCACCCGCACCGCCTTCTTCGCCGGCGTGGGCGGTGGCGCTGGCTCCGCGGCCGCCGCGATGAACGCCTCGGTCGCGCTCGGCTGGGCAGCATGCGCCTCCGGCGGCGGCTCCTCGCCGATCACCCGCGTGTACGGACTCAGCATCTGCACCAGCTGCGCGAACACCTTGGGGTTGCCCGCCACCACCTCGCGCTGGTGCAGGTAGTCGGAATCGCCGGAGAAGTTGCCGATCAGCCCGCCGGCCTCGGTGATCATCAGCGAGCCGGCGGCGACGTCCCAGGGGTTGAGCCCGGTCTCGAAGAAGCCGTCGTAGTAGCCGGCGGCGACGTAGCACAGGTCGAGCGCGGCGGCGCCGGGGCGGCGCAGTCCGGCGCAGTGCTGCATCACGTCCTCGAACATCCTGACGTAGCGCTTGAAGTTGTCGCCCTTGCGGAACGGGAAGCCGGTGCCGATCAGCGACTCCGCGAGCCGGGTGCGCCTGGATACGCGCAGCCGCTTGTCGTTGAGGAACGCGCCGCGACCCTTGGAGGCGTAGAAGAGGTCGTTGCGCGACGGGTCGTAGACGACCGCCTGCTGCACCTGGCCGCGATGCGCCAGCCCGATCGACACCGCGTACACGGGCAGGCCGTGGATGAAGTTGGTCGTGCCGTCGAGCGGGTCGATGATCCAGACGTACTCGCTGTCGCGCGCGCCGTGCGTGCGGCCCGACTCCTCGGCGAGGATGCCGTGGCCGGGATAGGCGCCGAGCAGGGTCTCGATGATGACGTTCTCGGCCGCCTGGTCGACCTCGGTGACGAAGTCGTTGGGCGCCTTGGTGCTGACCCGCAGCGCGTCGATGTCGAACGAGGCGCGGTTGATGATGGCGCCCGCCGCACGGGCCGCCTTGACGGCGACGTTGAGCATCGGGTGGAGCGCTTGCGACATGGGGACGACCTGCGAAGAAGGGGAGGCGGAAAGGGCGCGGCCCGAAGGCGCGGCGACGGGCGGCGGAGAACGTCAGCCGTGCCGGCCGGACGGCCCGTCGCGCTGCGGATAATCGGCCTCGATTTTACCCGCCACCCCTTGCATGACCGACTCGCCCGACCCGACGCGCTTCGTGCTCATCGACACCAGCCACCCGGGCAACGTCGGAGCGGCCGCACGCGCGCTCAAGGTGATGGGTTTCGCCGAGCTGGTGCTGGTCGCGCCGCGCCAGGCCAACCTGGCGCGCCGCCAGGAGGCGATCGCGCGCGCCAGCGGCGCGGTCGACGTGCTCGAGCGCACGCGCGTCGTCGCCACGCTGGCCGAGGCGCTCGAGGGTGTGACCTTCGCCTGCGCGACGGCGATGACACCGCGCGACTTCGGCCCGCCGACGCACGCGCCGCGCGAGCTGTTCGCCACGCTGGCCGCCGAGGAGCCGGCGCGCGTGGCCTTCGTGTTCGGCGGCGAGCGCTTCGGCATGAGCAACGACGACGTCTACCGCTGTCATGCCGTGCTCTCGATCCCGACGAACCCCGACTACGGCTCGCTCAATCTCGCGCAGGCGGTGCAGCTGGTCGCCTACGACTGGCGCCAGGCGCTCGGCGGCTTCGCGGTCACACCGCGCACGAGCTCGCCCGCCCAGGCCGACGCCGCCGCCGTGCAGGGCCTGCTCGCGCACTGGCAGCAGATGCTGGTTGCGATCGGCTTCCTCGATCCCGCGGCGCCGAAGAAGCTGCTGCCGCGGCTGAACCGGCTGTTCAACCGCGCGCGGCTGACGGTCGAGGAGGTTCACATCCTGCGCGGCATCGCGCGCGCGGTGCTGGAGCGGCCGCGCGGGCAATGAGGGGGAGCCGCACTGCACGGCCGCGCCCCGGCCGATACACTGCGGCGCAGGGGCCTGTTCGCATCATGTTCCAACACTTGCGCGAAGACATCGCCTGCATCCTCGAGCGCGACCCGGCGGCGCGCACGTCCTGGGAGGTGCTCACCTGCTATCCCGGGCTGCACGCGCTCACGCTGCACCGCCTGGCGCATGCCTGCTGGACGCACGGCCTGAAGTGGCTCGGCCGCTTCGTCTCGCACGTCTCGCGCTTCCTCACGGGCATCGAGATCCACCCGGGTGCGGTGATCGGCCGGCGCGTGTTCATCGATCACGGCATGGGCGTCGTCATCGGCGAGACCGCCGAGATCGGCGACGACTGCACCATCTACCAGGGCGTGACGCTCGGCGGCACCTCGCTGGTCAGGGGCTCCAAGCGCCACCCGACGCTCGGCCGCGGCGTCATCGTCGGCGCCAACTCGCACGTGCTCGGCGGCTTCACGGTCGGCGACGGCGCGCGCATCGGCTCGGGGGCGGTGGTCGTCAAGCCGGTGCCGGCGGGCGCGACGGCGGTCGGCAATCCGGCGCGCGTCATCCAGCACGAGGCCGACGCGCAGCGCGAGGCCGCCGCGGCCAAGATGGGCTTCTCGGCCTACGGCGTGACGCAGGGCGACGACCCGGTGGCGCAGGCGATGCGCGGCCTGATCGACAACGTCAGCGGCCACGAACACCAGATCGCGCTGTTGTGGCGCGCTCTGCAGCGCATGTCCGGCGGCCCCAAGCTTCCGGGCGACGCGCACACCACCGAGGACTTCGACTCGGAAGAGCTGAACCGGATCTTCAAGTGACCCTTCCCGCAGGGCCGGAAGGGGTCATCCCCGCGTGACGTTGCGCAGCGCCGACTTCGGCCGGAACGCCTTGCACACCGACTCGTCGGTCTCGACGTACGGCCCGCCGATCAGGTCGATGCAGTAGGGCACCGCGGCGAAGATGCCCGGCACCGGCGGCGTCGCCTTCGGCAGCCCCTCGAGTGTCTCGGCGATCGACTTCGGCTGGCCGGGCAGGTTGATGACGAGCGCCCTGCCGCGGATCACCGCCACCTGGCGCGACAGGATCGCGGTCGGCACGAAGCGCAGGCTGATCGCGCGCATCTGCTCGCCGAAGCCGGGCATCACCTTGGTCGCCACCGCCAGCGTCGCCTCGGGCGTGACGTCGCGCGGCGCCGGGCCGGTGCCGCCGGTGGTCAGCACCAGGTCGCAGTGCGCCTCGTCGACCAGCTCGACCAGCGCCGCGCTGATCGTAGCCTGCTCGTCGGGGATGAGCCGCGTCTCGTAGTGCACCGGGTTGCGCACGGCGCGGTCGAGCCAGTCGCGCAGGGCCGGGATGCCCTGGTCCGCATAGACGCCGCCGGAGGCGCGGTCGCTCACCGACACGAGGCCGATGCGCACGGGGTCGAAGCCGGGGTTGGAATCACTCATCGCGGTCGTCGTCGTGTTGGCGGATGAACTGGAACAGCTCTCGGTAGGCGCGGCCGCGGCGCGCGGCGGCGCCCGGCGCGGCGTCGGCGCTCTCGTCCTGCCGCGCCCCCCGTACCAGGCTGCGCAGGCGCTGCAGGTCGGAGCCGGCGTGGTGCTCGGCCCAGCGCGTGAGCGCCGCGTCGTCGGCGAGCAGCTCGTCGCGCCAGCGCTCGGCGCGGTGCAAGGCGATCGTGTCGCTCGCCGAGCCCATCCGGCTGGCGGCGATCGCCGCGCGGATCGGCTCGGCATCGACGCCGCGCATCAGCTTGCCGACGTACTGCAGCTGGCGGCGCCGGCCTTCGTGCGACCGCGTGCGGCGGTACTCGTGCAGCGCCTCGCGCAGCGACTCCGGCAGGGCGAGTGCCTCGAGCCGGTCGTCGGCCAGCCCGGCCAGCGCCTCGCCGAGCTGCTGGCGATCGTGCGCGTCCTTCTTCTGCTGCGTCTTGCTGGGCCGCGCCGCAGCGTCGTCGGTCAGCGAGGAGGGCGGTGCGCGGGAGGCCATGGGGTCGCTGGTTATCATAGTTCGCCCATGACCGCCGCACCCGCATCGCATACCGGCTTCGCGCAGAGCCGGGAACAGTTCCAGCAACTCGTCGACGACGCCCTGGCCTTCGCGCGCCAGCTCGGCGCCAGCGATGCCGCCGTCGAGGCCTCGGAAGGCGCCGGGCTGTCGGTGTCGGTGCGCAAGGGCGAGGTCGAGAACGTCGAGCGCAACCGCGACAAGTCGCTCGGCGTCACCGTCTACCTCGGCCGGCGGCGCGGCAACGCCAGCTCCTCGGACTTCTCGCGCGCCGCGCTCGAGCAGACGGTGCGCGCGGCGTACGACATCGCCCGCTTCACCGCCGAGG
>JBLMVT010000574.1:0-2778 GCA_050256835.1 Betaproteobacteria bacterium
GCGGCGACGCCGCCGCCGGCCAGCCGGATGTCGCCGACGCTGGCGCGCCCGCCGAGCGCGTGCGTGACGGCCTGGCGCAGCTGGCCGAGCGCGAGCTGCCAGCCCCAGGCGCCGAGCGCGCAGAGCACGCCGAGCGCCAGCGCGGCGACGGCGAGACGGCGGGCGGCGCGAGACGACATGGCGCAGCCGATTCTCGCGGCGCGGCCCGGCGCCGTCGTCGCGCATGATGTGCACAACGCAGCATCCCGTGCCGCCTCGACCGATGACGCCGCAAACCTTCACGCTCCACGCGAGCGACGCCGACCTCGCCGACCTGCACGAGCGCCTGGCGCGCACCCGCTACCCCGACCGCGCGCCCGGCGAGGCGTGGGCCTGGGGCACCGACCCCGACTGGCTGCGCGAGCTGGTCGCCTACTGGCGCGAGCGCTTCGACTGGCGCGCGCAGGAGGCGCGGCTCAACGCCTGGCCCAACTTCCGCGTGCGCATGGCCGCCTTCGACGGGCTGCCGCTGCACTTCCTGCACGTGAGCGGGAAGGGCCCCCGGCCGCTGCCGCTGCTGCTCGCGCACGGCTGGCCGGGGTCGGTGTTCGAGTTCCTCGAGCTGATCCCGCTGCTCACCGACCCGGCCGCGCACGGCGGCGACGCGGCCGACGCGTTCACGGTGGTCGCGCCCTCGCTGCCCGGCTACGGCCTGTCGTTCGAGCCGGGCCAGCGCCGCTTCTCGGTCGAGGAGATGGCCGAGGTGCTGGTCGCGCTGATGGTCGACGTGCTCGGCTTCGAACGCTTCGGCACGCAAGGCGGCGACTGGGGCGCCTTCGTCACCTCGCGGCTGGCGCTGGTGCACCCCGGGCGCGTCGTCGGCCTGCACCTGAACCTGCTGCCCCTGCGCCGCGACCCGAAGCTCGCCGCCGAGAGCGTGGCCGAGGCGGCCTACGTCGAGCAGCTGCGGCGCTGGCTGAAGGACGAGACCGGCTACCAGGCGATCCAGGGCACGCGCCCGCAGACGCTGGCCGCCGCGCTCACCGACTCGCCGGCCGGGCTGGCGGCGTGGATCGGCGAGAAGTTTCGCGCCTGGTCGGACTGCGACGGCGTGGTCGAGCGCGCGATCGACCGCGACACGATGCTCGCCAACATCTCCCTGTACTGGTTCAGCGGCGCGATCGGCTCGTCGTTCTGGCCCTACTACGCGCGCATGCACGGACCTTGGCCGATCCCCGACGGCCGCACGGTCGACGTGCCGGCCGGCTACGCCGAATTCCCGCGCGAGATCCTGCGCCCTCCGCGCGTGCTGGCCGAACGCATGTTCAGCGACATCCGCCGCTGGAGTGTCATGCCGCGCGGCGGGCACTTCGCCGCGCTCGAGCAGCCGGCGGCCCTGGCCGAGGAGATCCGCGCCTTCTTCGCGCCGCTGCGCGGGCGATGAGCGGCGTAATCCAGGTCGTCGGCGTCGACTTCACCAGCCGGCCGACGCGCCGCAAGCCGATCGTCGTCGCGCACGGCGAGCGGCGCGGCGACACGGTGCGGCTCGAGCGCATCGCTTCGTACGCCGATGCGTCCGGCTATGCGCGCTGGCTCGGCGAGCCGGGCCGCTGGGTCGGCGGCTTCGACCTGCCGTTCGGCCTGTCGCGCGAACTGGTCGAGTCGCTCGGCTGGCCGACCGACTGGCTGGCGCTGATGCGCCACGTCGCGGCACTGCCGCGCGCGGCGCTGCGCGAGATCTTCGCCGCGTACTGCGCGGCGCGGCCGGCGGGCGCCAAGTTCGCGCGCCGTGCCTGCGAGGCACCGGCTGGCTCGAGCCCGGCGATGAAATGGGTCAACCCGCCGGTCGCCTACATGCTGCACGCCGGCGTGATGCCGCTCGTCGACGCGGGCGTGCACATCGCCGGGCACCGCGCCGACGGGGACCCGTGCCGCGTCGCGCTCGAGGCCTACCCGGGGCTGCTGGCGCGCGACGTGCTCGGCCGGCGCTCGTACAAGAGCGACGAGCGCGCCAAGCAGACGGCCGGGCGGCGGCGCGCGCGCGAGGAACTCGTCGACTCGCTCGAGCGCGGTCATGCGCGGCTGGGCCTGCGCCTGGCGCAAGACAGCGCGCAGCGCGCGTCGCTGATCGACGATGCCTCGGGCGACCGGCTCGACGCCGTGCTGTGCCTGCTCGCCGCCGGCTGGGCAGCGGTGCAGCCGCGCCGAGGCTGGCCGGCGCACGCCGATCCGCTCGAAGGCTGGATCGCCGGCGCCCGCCCATGAGGCAGCGGATACTCGCGGACACGGCGCGCGCGGCCGACGGAACGCCGGCGACGCGCCGCCGCTCGAACCCGGCACGATGATCGCGACCCTGCCCCGCAATTTCGCCCCGCTGTGGCGCCGCCTCGGCGTGCCGCGCCTGGCCACCCACCTGATCGCGCTTTGGAAGCTCGCGCGCCACCCGGCCACACCGCGGTCGGCGAAGTGGGCCGCCATCGCCGTGCTCGCCTACGCGCTGAGCCCGATCGACCTGGTCCCCGACTTCATCCCGGTGCTCGGCCAGCTCGACGACCTGCTGCTGATCCCGCTCGGCGTCGCGTTCGTCGTGCGCCTGACGCCGCGCGAGCACTGGCGCGCGCGGCTGGCCGAGGCCGAGGCCGCGCGTGGGCGCCTGCCGCGCCTGCTGTGGGGCGCCGCGGCAGTCGGCCTGGGCTGGCTCGGCATGCTGGCCGGCTTCGTCGCCTGGCTGTGGCGGCTCGTTCGCGGCTGAGCGCGTGGATCTGCGCCGCCGCGCTGGCGCTGGCGGCGGTCGACGCC
>JBLMVT010000575.1:0-2684 GCA_050256835.1 Betaproteobacteria bacterium
GACGGGTGCAGGAGCGGGCGCCTGAGCCGCCGGCGCGCGCGCCGCCGCCTCGACCAGCGCGAGCACCGAGCCTTCGGACACCTTGTCGCCGAGCGCGACGCGCACCTCCTTCACAACACCGGCGTGCGTCGCCGGGATCTCCATCGAGGCCTTGTCGCTCTCCACCGTGACGAGCGACTGCTCGACCTTGACCGCGTCACCGGGCTTGATGAAGACCTCGATCACCGCGACTTCCTTGAAGTCGCCGATGTCGGGCACCTTCAGCTCGATCAGCGAGGCGCCCGCCCCGCCCTCGGCCCGGCCCTCGCCCGCCGAAGCGGGAGCCGGAGAAGGCATGGCCGCCTCGCCCCCCTGGGGAGAGGGCCGGGGTGAGGGGCTCGGCGGCGAAGGGCTCTCTGCCTCGGCCTCGGCCTCCAGCACCGCCAACGCCGAGCCCTGGCTCACCTTGTCGCCGAGCTTGACCTTCAGCTCCCTGACCACGCCGGCGGCCGACGAGGGAATCTCCATCGACGCCTTGTCGCTCTCGACGGTGACCAGTGACTGCTCGGCGGCTACGGTGTCGCCGGGCCGCACCAGCAGCTCGATCACCTCGACGTCCTTGAAATCGCCGATGTCCGGCACCTTCACATCGATGAGCGCCATGGCGCGGGTCTCCGTCGTCGTGGTCGTGGCGGGCGATCAGGCGTACAGCGGATTGATCCGGTTCGGGTCGATGCCGTAGCGGGTCATCGCCTCGACCACCGCGGTGGCCGGCACCGAGCCCTCCTCGGCGAGCGACTTCAGCGCCGCCACGGCGATGTAGTGACGGTCGATCTCGAAGTGCCGGCGCAGCTTCCAGCGGAAGTCGCTGCGGCCGAAACCGTCGGTGCCGAGCACCTTGTAGCTGCGGCCCTTGGGGATGAAACCGCGGATCTGCTCGGCGTAGGCCTTGATGTAGTCGGTCGACGCGATCACCGGCCCGGCATACGGCCGCAGCTGGCGCGTCACGAACGGCACGCGCGGCTCGGCCGTGGGGTGCAGCATGTTCCAGCGCTCGGCGTCGAGCCCCTCGCGGCCCAGTTCGTTGAAGCTCGGGCAGCTCCAGACATTGGCGCCGACGCCGAAGTCCTGCTCGAGCAGTTCCTTGGCGCCGATGGCCTCGCGCAGGATCGAGCCGCTGCCCAGCAGGTTGACGCGCGGCGTCTTCTTGGCGCCCTCCTCGAGCAGGTACATGCCCTGGATGATCTGCTCCTCGGTGCCGGGCCGCAGCCCGGGCTGCCGGTAGTTCTCGTTGAGCAGGGTGATGTAGTAGTAGACGTTGTCCTGCTTCTCGACCATGCGCCTGAGGCCGTGGTACATGATCACCGCCACCTCGTGCGCGAAGGTCGGGTCGTAGCTCACGCAGTTGGGGATCGTGCCGGCCAGCACCAGGCTGTGGCCGTCCTCGTGCTGCAGGCCCTCGCCATTGAGCGTGGTGCGCCCCGACGTGCCGCCGAGCAGGAAGCCGCGTGCCTGCATGTCACCGGCCGCCCACGCCAGGTCGCCGAAGCGCTGGAAGCCGAACATCGAGTAGTAGACGTAGAAGGGGATCATGATGCGGTTGTTCGTCGAGTACGACGTCGCCGCGGCGATCCAGCTGCTCATGCCGCCGGCCTCGTTGATGCCCTCCTGCAGGATCTGGCCAGTCTTGTCCTCCTTGTAGAACATCACCTGCTCGCGGTCGACCGGCGTGTACTTCTGGCCCTCGGGGTTGTAGATGCCGATCTGCCTGAACAGCCCTTCCATGCCGAAGGTGCGCGCCTCGTCGACGAGGATCGGCACGACGCGCGGGCCCAGCGTCTTGTCGCGCAGCAGCGTGTTGAGGAAGCGCACGTAGGCCTGCGTGGTCGAGATCTCGCGGCCCTCGGCGGTCTGCTCGAGCACCGCGTTGAAGGCTTCGGCGGGCGGGACCGTCAGCTGCTCGTCGGCGCGCGGCCGGCGCCTGGGCAGGTAGCCGCCGAGCGCCTTGCGCCGTTCTTGCAGGTAGCGCATCTCGGGCGTGTCGTCGGCCGGCTTGTAGAACGGGATGCCGGCTTCGATCTGCGCGTCGCTGACGGGGATGTTGAAGCGGTCGCGGAAGCTCTTGATGTCGTCGTCGGTCAGCTTCTTGACCTGGTGCGCGACGTTCTTGCCCTCGCCGCTCTTGCCCATGCCGAAGCCCTTGACGGTCTTCACCAGCAGCACCGTTGGCTGGCCCTTGTGGTGGACGGCACGGTGGTAGGCCGCGTAGACCTTCTGCGGGTCGTGGCCGCCGCGGTTGAGGCGCCAGATGTCGTCGTCGCTCATCTTGGCGACCATCTCGAGCGCCTTCGGGTGCTGTCCGAAGAAGTGCTTGCGCACGAAGGCGCCGTCGTTGGCCTTGCAGGCCTGGTAGTCGCCGTCGACGGTGTCCATCATCACCTTGCGCAGGATGCCGTCCTTGTCGCGCGCGAGCAGCGGGTCCCAGTAGCTGCCCCAGACGAGCTTGATGACGTTCCAGCCGGCGCCGCGGAACTCGCTCTCCAGCTCCTGGATGATCTTGCCGTTGCCCCGCACCGGCCCGTCCAGGCGCTGCAGGTTGCAGTTGATGACGAAGATCAGGTTGTCGAGCTTCTCGCGCGCCGCCATGCCGATCGCGCCGAGCGATTCGGGCTCGTCCATCTCGCCGTCGCCGCAGAACACCCACA
>JBLMVT010000576.1:0-2768 GCA_050256835.1 Betaproteobacteria bacterium
CAGCGCCAGCGCGAGGGCGAACGCGGGCACGAGCGCGAGGGGCAGCAGCGCATAGCCCTCGACGGCGTCGCGAAACACCGCCCGCTCGCGCAGCTTGTCGGCCGCGCCGAGCAGCAGCACCGCGCCCAGGCAGGCGGCGGCGGTGTGGCCGAACACCGGGTCGAGCGCGGCCATCACTGCACCTCGAGGTAGACCGGCGTCTCGCCGACCGGCTCGGAGCGCGCGAGCGGCTTGTACGGCGCGCGCAGGCGGTGCAGATCCCACGACAGCAGTCGGTTGTCGGCGCCCGACAGCGCGAACAGCCGCGGCGCGTCGCCGTGCGAGACGGCCATCGAGATCACGGCCTGGCCGGGCATGCGCGCGAGGCGGCGCTGGGTGGCGAGGTCGACGACCCAGATCTCCTTGGCCGGGTTCTTGTGCGAGCCCTCGGCGCCGTGGTCGTGCATCGCCACGTAGAGCTTGCCGGCGTCGACCGCGAACAGCTCGTAGCCGCCGGGGCGCCAGCCCTGCTTGCGCGCCGCCGCGTCCACCAGCGACCACGGCGGCGCGAACGCCGGCTGCTCGCCGGCGAGGTCGATGCCGTAGACCTGGCCGTGATAGGAGACCAGCGTCAGCCGGTCGCCGACGAACTGGTAGTGCATGAACACCGGGTCGACGTCGGGCTGGAAGAACGGCGCACTGATGCGCGTGCCGGCCAGCTTGCCGGCGTCATCGAGGTCGTAGGTGGCCAGCGTGCCGTCGCCGCACACCGCCGAGAAGCGCCGCGGCCGGCTCGGCCAGGGGATCGCGCCGTAGCAGCCCGGCGTCTCGATCTCGGCGACGAAGCGCCGGTTCTGCACGTCGACCACGCTGATCGAGGTCGCCGGCGTGGCGTTCTGCAGCAGCAGGAAGCGGTCGTCGGGCGTGACCGCGCCGAGCGCCTTCAGCTGCAGGCCCTGCACGTGCTTGGGCGGAATCTCGACCTCGTACTGGAACGTCAGGTCGTCGCTGCGGTAGGCCTCGACCACGTCGGCGCGCGTGCCGCGCACAAGCCGGCTGTAGTACGTGGTGGCGACGAAGATCGTCTTGCGGTCGCGCGACAGCACGGTGGTGCCGGCGTAGCCGGTGCCGACCAGCGCCAGGTACTTCATGCTGCTGCCGTCGACGACATGCAGCCGGCCATCGACGATGTGGCCCATGGCCGGGTCGACCAGGTACAGGCGGTACGCGTCGGCCGGCGGCAGCGGCGCGGTGCTCGCCTGCTCGACCGCCAGCTGCGCCCGTGCGGCGAGCGGGGCCAGCACGGCCAGCGAGAGTGCGGCGCAGCAGCGGCGAAAGGTGGGCGTCATGCGCGTTCTCCGTTCACGGCAGTTCAGTCGCCTGCTCGAGGCTGCGCTTCATCAGCTTGTCGAGGATGACGTCGAGCTGCCGATGCTCCTCGTCGTCGAGCGCGGCGAGGAACCAGGCCTCCTTGGCGGCGGCCTCGGGCAGGATCTCGGCGCAGATCTTCTCACCGGCCGGGGTCAGCGAGAGGATCACGCGGCGGCCGTCCTTCGGGTCGCCGACCGTGTCGATCAGGCCGAGGTCGACCAGCCGCCGGTTGGCGCGCGAGACGCGCGCCTTGTCCATGCTGGTGCGTTCGACCAGCTCGGCGAACACCAGGTCCTTGTACGCATAGAGCGCCATCAGGATGCGCCACTCGGGCATCTGCAGGTTGAACTGTGTCTCGAACAGGTGGCCGATCGACTGCGACACGCGGTTGGCGACGACGGCCAGCTTGTAGGGGATGAAGTCCTCGAGCAGGCCGATCGGACCGAGGGCGCGGCGCCGCACGACCTTGCGCCGCGGTGCGGCTGCGCTGCCCTTGGCCGGGCGCGGCTTGCGGGCGGGCGGTTTCTTCTTGCCTGCGGTGGCCATCGCGCTGATTGCTCCCATCGAGACCGGCGCGGACGCCGAGCGTGACGCATTGTGCAGCCGCTTCGAGCCGTTGACAACGAAACAAACCCCGGGATAGATCTTGTTGACAACGAAACAAGAAGGGTCCACGCTAACTGCACCCGATGCCGTTCGGCGCGCGGGCCCAAGAGGAGACGATCGATGAACGCAATGCGCACCGGAGTGGCGCTCGCCGTGCTGGCGCTGGCCGCTCCCTTCGCGTCGGCACAGGACGCGAGCAAGCTCGGCACCGACCTCACGCCCGCCGGCGGCGAACGTGCCGCCAGCAAGGACGGCGCCATTCCCGCCTGGGAGGGCGCGCCGCCGGCCGCCGGCTGGAGCTTCGGCAAGAAGCGCCAGGACTTCTTCAAATACAAGGACGACAAGCCGGTGCTCGTCATCGACGCGTCCAACGTCGACAAGTACGCCGACAAGCTCGCGCCCGGGCAGGTCGCCGCGGTCAAGACGCTGCCCGGCTACAAGATGGAGGTCTACCCCACCCGGCGCACCTGCGGCGTGCCCGACTTCGTGGCCGACAACACCAAGAAGAACGTCGGCTTCGCCAAGCTCAACGCCAACGGCTGGAGCCTGGCCGAGGCGATGCTGCCTGGCTACCCGTTCCCGTTCCCGGCCAACGGCGCGCAGGCGATGTGGAACATGAAGATGCGCTACCGCGGCGTGGCGCTCGACTACAAGCACGTCATCACCGCCGCCTCGCCGCGCAAGGGCGGCAGCGAGTGGATCAAGGCCGAGTCCGAGCAGACCACCTTCTACCCGTGGGGCGTGAAGGGCTCGGCGCCGTTCAGCAAGATGACGCCGATCGACAACTACGTGTACTTCGCGTACACGGCGCC
>JBLMVT010000577.1:0-2724 GCA_050256835.1 Betaproteobacteria bacterium
CACGCCGCCGACCAGGGCGAACGGCAGGTTGACGAAGGTGAGCGCGAGGTGGCGCAGGGAGCCGAAGGCGAGCAGCAGCAGCGCCGCGACGCCGGCCGCCGCCAGCGCGGCCGCGCCGATCAGGTCGCGCCGCGCGCGCGCCTGCGCCTCGCCCGCGCCGGTGACCTCGACATGCGTGCCCGGCGCGAGCTTCAGCGCCGCCAGCCGGCGCTCGAAGGCGCGCGCGAACAGCTCCGGGTCGCGCCCGCGCTCGAGGTTGGCGGTGATCGTCTGTACGCGCCGGCCGCCTTCGTGCAGCAGCTTGTGGCGACCCTCGACGACGGCCACGTCGGCGACATCGGCCAGGCGGATCGTCCGGCCCTGCGCGGTGCCGACCGGCAGCGCGGCGACGGCGTCGGCGTCGACGCGGCGCGATGGCGGCAGCAGCAGCGTCACCGGCACGATGCCGGCGTCGTCGACGGCGCGCCCGACGACCACGCCGTCGTAGGCGATCTGCACCGCATCCTCGACCGGCCCGGCCATGAGCCCCGCGCGCGACAGCGCGTCGGCGCGCAGCCGCACCGACAGTTCCGGTGCCCCCGGCGGCGCGAGCAGCGCAACGTCGCGCGCGCCCGGCCGCGACGCGAGCAGGCTCGCCACCGCGCGCGCATCGGCGTCGAGCGCGTCGAGGTCGTTGCCGTACAGGCTGACCACCAGGTCGGCGGGAAAACCGCTCACCGTCTCGCCGATGCGCTCGGTGAGAAAGGTGTTGACGGCGAACTGCAGCCCGGCGAAGCCGGCGCGGCCGTCGTCGCCGGCCAGCGTGGCGCGGATCTCGCGCAGGATGCGCCGCTGCGCCGCGCCGTTCACCTGCCCGATCTCGACCTCGAACTCGCTGTAGTGCGGGCCGAAGGTGTCGGCGCCGTTCTGCGCGCGCCCGGCCCACTGCGCCACCGAGCGCACGCCGTCGATGCGGTGCAGCGCGGCCGTGACGAGGCGCCCGAGCCGCATCGACTCGTCGAGCGAGGTGCCGGGCAGCGCCGTCATGTGGACGATGAAGTGGCCTTCCTTGAGCGGCGGGATGAACTCGCCGCCGAACAGCGGCAGCGCCGCGATGCCGAGCGCGATCGCGGCGCCGACCGCGGCGAGCGCGGCGCTCGAGTGACGCTCGATGGCGAGCAGCGCGCGCCGGTAGCGCGGCTTCAGCCAGGCGACGAGCGGCGGGTCGGCGGCCGGCAGCTTCGCGTGCGCGAGCAGCAGCAGCGACAGCGCCGGCGTCACCGTCAGCGCCACGGCGAGCGAGGCGAGGATGGCGGCGATGTACGCCAGCCCGAGCGGCGCGAACAGCTTGCCTGCCACGCCCGACAGCGTGAGCAGCGGCACGAACACCAGCGCGACGATGAAGGTCGCGTAAACGACCGACGAGCGCACCTCGAGCGAGGCGTCGAGGACGACGCGCGCCACCGGCCGCGGCGTCGCGTCGGCGCGGTTCTCGCGCAGGCGCCGGTAGATGTTCTCGCAGTCGATGATGGCGTCGTCGACGACCTCGCCGAGCGCGATCGCCAGCCCGCCGAGCACCATGATGTTGAGCGTGAGGCCGAGTCGCTGCAGCACCAGCACCGCGGCCAGCAGCGACAGCGGGATCGCCACCGCCGACACCAGCGCCGTGCGCACGTTGTAGAGGACGGCGAACAGCACGACGACGACCAGCGCGGCGCCGGCGAGCACGTCGCGCTGCACGTTGCCGACCGCGGTGTCGATGAAGTCGGCGGGCCGGAACAGCGCCGGGTGCAGCACCGCGCCCTGGCGCTCGAGCACCGGGCGGATGCGCGCCAGCGCGCGCTCGAGCGCGAGCGTGACGTCGCGCGTGTTCGCACCGAGCTGGCCCTGCACGCTCAGGAACACGCCCGGCGCGCCGTCGATCTGCGCGCCGCTGATGCGCGCCGCGCCGGCCTCGACGACGCGCGCCACGTCGGCCAGCCGCAGCAACTGGCCGCCGCGCTCGACGATCACCGCCTGCGCGAGGCTCGCCGGGTCGACCGGCGGCGGGTCGAGCGCGATGCCGATGCGCTGGTTGGTCGACTCGACGAAGCCGGCGGCGCGCACGCCGCCCGCCTGGCGCAGGGCGTCGGCGAGCTGGGGCAGGGTGAGCCCGGCGGCCGTCAGGCGCTCGGGGTCGACCTGCACCTGCCACTGCCGCTGTTCGCCGCCGAACACGTTGACGTCGGCCACGCCGCGCACGGCGAGCAGCTGCGGGCGCAGCGTCGCGTCGACCAGCGTGCGCAGCGCCAGGGCGTCGAGCGTCGGCGAGGTGAGTCCGATGCCGAGCACGGTGCTCGCCGACGAGGTGAGCGGCGTCAGCTCGGGCACCACGCCGGCGGGCAGGCGCGGCACCGCCTGCGCGAGGCGCTCGGCCACCGCCTGGCGGTCGCGGTGGATGTCGGAGCGGTCGGAGAAGATCAGCGTCACCACCGACAGCCCGGCGATCGACTGCGAGCGCATCGAGGCGAGCGCGGGCAGGCCGCCCACGGCCTGCTCGATCGGCCGCGTCACCAGCTGCTCGACGTGCGCGGCGTCGTGGCCGGGCGCCTCGGTCTGGATCACCACCTGCGTCGGCGAGAACTCGGGAAAGACGTCGAGGCTGGCGTCGAACAGCCGCGCCACGCCCCAGCCGAGCAGGGCCGCCGCGAGCGCGACGACGAGGCCGGGGTGGCGCACCGAGAAACGGACGATCGCGGCGAGCAT
>JBLMVT010000578.1:0-2538 GCA_050256835.1 Betaproteobacteria bacterium
CACGGCGGCGCGGGCTGCGTCAGCTTTCGCCGCGAGAAGTTCATCCCCTTCGGCGGACCGAACGGTGGCGATGGCGGGCGTGGGGGCAGCGTGTATGCCGTCGGCGACCCCAACCTCAACACCCTGATCGACTACCGCTACGCGCGGCGCCACGAGGCGAAGAACGGCGAGTCGGGCCGCGGCTCCGACCAGTTCGGCGCCGCGGCGGCGGACATCGTGCTGCGCATGCCGATGGGCACCATCGTCCGCGACGCGGCCACCGGCGACGTGATCGCGGAGCTGCTGGTGCCCGGCGAAAAGGTGCTGCTCGCCAAGGGCGGCGACGGCGGCTTCGGCAACCTGCACTTCAAGAGCAGCACCAACCGCGCGCCGCGGCAGAAGACACCCGGCTGGCCGGGCGAGCAGAAGAAGCTCGCGCTCGAACTGCGCGTGCTCGCCGACGTCGGCCTGCTGGGCCTGCCGAATGCCGGCAAGTCGACGCTGATCGCAGCCGTGTCCAATGCGCGGCCGAAGATCGCCGACTACCCTTTCACGACACTGCATCCGAACCTCGGCGTCGTGCGGGTCGCGCCCGAGCAGAGCTTTGTCATGGCCGACATCCCGGGCCTGATCGAAGGCGCCGCCGAGGGCGCCGGCCTCGGGCATTACTTCCTGCGCCACCTGCAGCGCACGCGGCTGCTGCTGCACCTGGTCGACATCGCACCGTTCGACGAGGGCGCCGATCCGGTCGTGCAGGCGCGCGCCATCGCCGCCGAGTTGAAGAAGTACGACCGCGCGCTCTATGAAAAGCCGCGCTGGCTGGTGCTCAACAAGATCGACATGGTGCCGGCCGCGGAGCGCGAGGCGCGCGTTCGCGACATCGTCCGGCGGCTGCGCTGGAAGCATCCGGTGTTCGCGATCTCGGCGCTGACCCGCGAGGGATGCGAGCCGCTGATGCGCGCCGTCTACGATTTCATCGCGACGCAGCGGCCCGCCGCAGAGGCGCTGCCCGACCCGCGCTTCGCGGCGCCGCCGCTTCAGCAGAGCGGTCGATGAGCGGGGTTCTCGAGCAAGCGCGCCGCATCGTCGTCAAGATCGGCTCGACGCTGGTGACCGACGAGGGTCGCGGCGTCGACGCGCAGGTGATCGGCCAGTGGTGCGCGCAGGTCGCGGCGCTCGCCGCGCGGCAGCGCCAGCTCGTGATCGTGTCGAGCGGCGCCATTGCCGAGGGCATGAAGCGCCTGGGCTGGAGCGTGCGGCCGAAGCAGGTGCACGAGCTGCAGGCGGCCGCCGCGGTCGGCCAGATGGGGCTGGCGCAGATCTACGAGTCGGAGCTGCGTCGCCACGGCATGGGCAGCGCGCAGGTGCTGCTCACCCACGCTGACCTGGCCGACCGCGAGCGCTACCTGAACGCCCGTTCGACGCTGCTGACCCTGCTCGCGCTGAACGTCGTCCCGGTGGTCAACGAGAACGACACCGTCGTCAACGACGAGATCCGCTTCGGTGACAACGACACGCTGGGCGCGCTGGTCGCCAACCTGATCGAGGCCGACGCGCTGGTCATCCTGACCGATCAGCGCGGGCTGTATTCGTCGGATCCGCGCAAGGATCCGTCGGCGCGCCTCGTCGATACGGCGCGTGCCGGCGACCCCGAGCTCGAGCGCATGGCCGGCGGCGTAGGCTCCGCGCTGGGTCGCGGCGGCATGCTGACGAAGGTGCTCGCGGCGCGGCGTGCGGCGCACAGCGGAGCGTCGACGGTGATCGCCTGGGGCCGCGAGCCCGACGTGCTGCTGCGGCTGGCGGCCGGCGAACACATCGGCACCGCGTTGCTCGCCGCCACCCCGAAGCTCGCGGCGCGAAAGCAGTGGATGGTCGACCACCTGCAACTGCGCGGTGCGGTCGTCATCGACGACGGCGCGGTCGCCAAGCTGCGCGACGACGGCAAGAGCCTGCTGCCGATCGGCATGATCGAGGTCACCGGCGACTTCCATCGCGGCGACGTGATCGCCGTGCGCAGCACGGCCGGCGTAGAGATCGCCCGCGGGCTGGCCAACTATTCGAGCACCGAGGGGCGGCTCATCGCGCGCCGGCCGTCGCACGAGATCGAGCGCGCGCTCGGCTATGCGAACGAGCCCGAGATGATCCACCGCGACAATCTGGTCCTGACATAGACAGGGCCAGATTGCGGCGCAGGTTCATATCGGCGCAGCCGACGTGAAGCGGCGCAGTCTGGGCCGGAGCCACAACCGCGGCGCAGCCGCAACGCGAATCTCAGAGCGCGTCGCCGGGCGCCGCCACCGGCACCTCGGCCGGCAGCTCCGCGGGTGCGGGCCCGCCGTCGCGAGGCGGTGTCTCGCTGCGATGGTGCGGCCGCATGCCCGAGCGCAGATAGCGGTTGTGATGGTTGATGCGCGGCAGGAAGCGCGCCAGCTCGGTCAGCGCCATCTGGTAGACGTCGCGCTTGAACTCGATCACCACCTCGAGCGGGACCCAGTACTCGTTCCAGCGCCAGGCGTCGAACTCCGGGTGATCGGTGGCGCGCAGGTTCATGTCGCAGTC
>JBLMVT010000579.1:0-2847 GCA_050256835.1 Betaproteobacteria bacterium
GGCGCCGACGGCAGCGCATGGCGCCCCTCGGCCAGCGCGCGCAGCGGGCTGGCCAGCCGCTGCGCGGCCAGCAGCGCCAGCGTCACGCCGAGCAGCAGGCAGGCCGCCGCGGTGCCGAGCGCGCCCGAGATGGCATGCGCCTGCGCCAGGTCGACCGGCTCGGCGTCGAGCGCGACGCCGACGCCCCAGTCGCCGAGCCCGAGCATCTGCCAGCCGACGTAGGCCTCGCGGTCGGCGAGCGGGGTGCGCATCTGGCCGACGCTGGTCGAGCGCACGGCCTCGGCGAACGCCGGCGCCAGCGGCGTGCCGACGAACCGCTCGGGCGCCGCGGTGCGCGCGATCAGGCGCTGGTGGCCGTCGAACAGCGCGAGCAGGCCTTCGGCCGGCGGCGCCGCGTGCTCGAGCAGCTGCTGCCACAGCGCAGCGTCGATCCAGGCGCCCAGCACATAGCGCGGCCGGCCGTCGATCGACACCGCCACCTCGACTGCGGTGGCGCGCCAGCCGTCGCCGGCCACCAGGTCCGAGATCGCCGGCCGGCCCGATTCGAGCACGCGGTGCAGCGTGGCCAGGCTGGTGTCGTGCGGGCGCGCCGGCGCGCCGGTGGTGTCGAACAGCACGTGGCCGTCGGCGTCGGCCAGAAACACGCTGCGCCAGCTCGGCCGGCGCTTGGGCAGGGTAGTCAGCTCGTGCGCGAAGGCGTCGATGTCCCCGTGCTGCAGCGTGTACGAGTACGACAGGATGGTCAGCGCCTCGATCGACGAGCCCAGCTCGCGCTCGACGCTGCGCGCGAGGGTCGTCGCGGTGGCCGCCAGCCGATCGTCGATGCGCGCCTGCTGCGCGCGCACGTCGCGCGCGATCTGCCACGACATCAGCAGCGCGATCGGCACCGTCGCGAGCAGGATCATCGTCACGAGGTAGGTGCGCAGCGTGGCGCGCGGCCAGCGCGCGGCGGGCGGGTTCGGCAGCGGGTCGGCCATGGCAGCCGGCAAGGGTAGCCCAAGCGCCATCCGGGAGGCACTGACGCCAACACGGGCATGGCGCTTGCCGCCGCCGGGAGGGGACGGCAACACGGCGCGAAAGGATGGAAGGGATGGTTCGCAGGAACCCGCCACTGGCGGCGGGCTCGCAGATGCTGCACGGACTGTTCGGCCGGCCGGTCGGCTGGGCGGCCGCGCGCGGCAGCAGCGGGCCTGGCGGCCGGCTGGTGCGTGCCGCCGGGCTGGTCGGCGAGCCGGTGGTCAGCCGCGACGGCGTGCCGCTGGGCAACGTCAGCGAGCTGCTGCTCGACGTGCAGCGCGGGCGCATCGCCTACGCGGTGGTCACGCACGGCGGCTTCATGGGACTGGGCGAGCGGCTGCAGGCCGTGCCCTGGTGCGCGTTGAGCCTGGATGACGGCGCGCCGCGGCTGGTGCTGGACGCCGACCGCGCGACCTTCCTCGGCGCGCCCGCCTTCGACAACGAACACTGGCCGGGCACGCCCGGGCCGGACTGGCATCAGGCGCTGCACCGGCATTACCGCTGCGCGCCGTACTGGGAGTGACGATCATGGCCTCGACCCGATGGCTGACCTTGGCGGCGTTCGCCGCCGTCGGCTACGCGACCTTCCGGCGCACGGCGCAGCGCGCCCTGGCGCGCCCGCACGCCGAGCCCGAGCATCTGCAGACCTGGGAAGGCGAGGGCGGCGCGGTGCCCGTCGGCGGCAGCCGCATCGCCGCCGCCCAGCCGCCCAAGAGCGAGGATCTGCGCGTGGGGCGATGAGCAGTTCCGTGAATGCCTTTGTCGGCGCGTGATCGGGCCGCCGGAGCGCTCTGCTTCGCTCATGTCCCCCGGCTCGGGCTCGCGCCCGAGCCTCCTCCTTTACTTCGCTACGCAGCGCGCCCCACCGTCCCGATCCGATGCGCTCTGGTAACGCATGCCCGCGACGGGTGGGGCCGAGGGTGTCGGGTACCCGATGCCCTCGGCTGCACGGCCTCGCCCTTCGACGGATGACACATCAGATCCGCCGCCGCCGCCGCTGGTACCAGTGCATGAGGGGCGTCGTCGACAGCCCGTGCAGCAGCACCGACAGCGAGATCGTCGTCAGCACCGCCGAGACCAGCTCCTGCGCCAGCGCGCCGGCGACGCCGTGCTCGAGCGCGTACATCAGGTAGAACAGCGAGCCGACGCCGCGGATGCCGAGCCAGCCGATCAGCCGGCGCTGCGCCGCGCGCACCGGCTCGCGCGCCATCAGCGCGAACACGGCCACCGGGCGCGCCACGCCGATCAGCGCCAGCGCGAAGGCGATGCGCTCCCAGCGCCAGTCGACCCACGACATCGCCGCGCCGATGAACATCACCATGATCACCTCGGCCAGCCGCTCGCCGCGCTCGCCGAACGCCAGCAGGCGGTTCGACAGGTCGGTCGCCGCGGCGGCGTGCGCGCGCATGCGCGCGGCCTCGCGCGGCGACTCGTGGAACAGCCCGAGGCCGGCGGCGAACACGGCGAAGAACGCCGACGCCGCCAGCGCCGTCGCCACCGCATAGGCGAGCGCGATCGTGCCGAGATAGAGCAGCTCGTCCCAGCCCAGCGACTGGCCGCGCGCGAGGCGCGAGCGCAGCACGGCGCCGAGCACGCGCGCGCCGATCCAGCCGATGCCGATGCCGCCGGCCAGCGACCACGCGAGGTCGACCGCGGCCCAGCGCGCGCCCCACGGACCCAGCTCGCGCAGGCCGAGCAGCCCGAGTGCCAGCATCACTGCCGGGAAGGCGGTGGCGTCGTTGAGCGCGCCCTCGGCGGTGAGCGTGAGGCGCACCGCGTCGCGGTCGCCGGCGTGGTGGATGCGCACTTCCGACGCCAATACCGGGTCGG
>JBLMVT010000580.1:0-4185 GCA_050256835.1 Betaproteobacteria bacterium
GGCAGCAGCTTCACCGTCACCTCGGTGACGACGGCGAGCATGCCCTCGCTGCCGATCACGACGGCGAGCAGATCGAGCCCGGGCACGTCGGGCGCCTCGCTGCCGAACTCGACCGCCTCGCCCTCGACCGTGTAGCCCTTGACGCGCAGCACGTTGTGCACCGTCAGGCCGTACTTCAGGCAGTGCACGCCGCCCGAGTTCTCGGCCACGTTGCCGCCGATCGTGCAGGCGATCTGGCTCGACGGGTCGGGCGCGTAGTACAGGCCGTACGGCGCCGCGGCCTCGCTGATCGCCAGGTTGCGCACGCCGCACTGCACGGTGGCGGTGCGCGAGCGCGCGTCGACTTTCAGGATGCGGTTGAACTTCGCGAGGCTGAGCGTCACGCCGAGCCGGTGGGGCAGCGCCCCGCCCGACAGCCCGGTGCCGGCGCCGCGCGCCACCACCGGCACGTCGAGCGCGTGGCAGGCGCGCAGCACCGCGGCGACCTGCGCCTCGGTCTCGGGCAGGGCGACCACCAGCGGGTGCTCGCGGTAGGCGGTGAGGCCGTCGCACTCATAGGGCACGACGTCCTCGCGCTGCCACAGCAGGGCACGCGCGGGCAGCAGCGGCTCGAGCGCGGCGACGACCTCGGCCTGGCGGCGCGCACGCACGGCGCGATCGTCGGCGGGGGTCGAGGCGGCGGAAGGGGCGGCTTCGGCGAGCGGCGTGTCCATGGCGCGCGCCGCGGCGTGCGGCGCAGCCGGCAGTCTATGCGCTCGCCGGAGGCGGCGCCCGCGCCTCAGCGGCTCTCCGCGAATACCGTCAGCACGCCCGTGTAGCCGTACAGGTGGTGGCGGGCGATCTCGCCGGCTGCGAAGAAGCCGACCAGCGGCACGTCGCCGAGCGCATGGCGCACGATCTCCAGCTCGGCCGACGGGGCGCCGAAGTGCGGCCCGCCGCGGCCCGCGCAGCTGACGTAGATCGCGCCGGCGATCGGCGGCGGCGCGGCGGCCGGCGTGCCGTCGGCGTGCGTCGCGACCTCGGCCGGGCTCGGCAGTTCGGCCGGTTCCAGCTCCTCGCGGATCTCGGCGCACACGCGAACCAGGTCGCGCCGCGCCGCCTCGACGTGGCGCTGGCAGAACGCGAGCTGATGGCCCGGCTCGGCGATGTCGGCGATCGCGATTGCGCGGCGCTGCGGGTCGATGCCGATCAGGTGGCGCACCCGCGTGTCGGCGCCGAACTGGCCGGCGCGCTCGAGCGCGTCGACGCCGGCGTCGGTCAGGCCGACCAGCGTGCGGCGCAGCGCAGGCAGCGCCTGCCGTGGCTCGCCGGCGTCGACGCCGAGGTCACGCAGCAGGCAGTCGAGCGCGGGCTCGCCGTCGAGCCGTGCCACCAGGTTGCCGTCGGCTTCGCTGATGCGCCGCGTCGGGCCCACCGGCTGGCAGCCCTGCGTGACGCGCGACACCAGCACCACCGTTTCGTCGAACGCCACGCCCGACAGACCGCCCTCGCACACGCCGTCGGCCAGGTGCAGGGTGCGCGTTCGTGCCGAGGCGAGGCCGCCGAACAGGTAGCCGGTGCGCGTGCGCCGCGCCAGCTCGGCGATCAGCTCGGCGAGGTCCGGCGTCGCCGGGTCGGCGTGCACCAGCGCCGTGTGCGCGCTCGGCCAGGCCAGCGGCCGGCGGCCCGAGAAGACGCGAAAGCGCTCGCGCGGCAGGCCGGCTAGCATCAGCGCCAGCGCTGGCTCGTCGAAGTACTCGACGCCGCTGGCCGAGACGCCGACGCCGACCGCGCCGCACCAGGCGACGCCCGGCCAGCGCCGTGCGGCGTCGGCGAGCAGCGCCTCGGCGTCGCCCGCGTAATGGTCGGTGAGGTAGAGCCAGCCGAGGGTCGGCGCCGCAGCGCCCTGCGCGGCGCGCTGCGCCTCGATCTGCGCTGCCGCGAGGGCGAGCGCCCCGTGCGGATCGGGGTGCGTCGCGTGGGCGTGGAGGAACGGTGCCATGGCCCCGGGACTGCAGGCCGGCCGCCCGCTCAGGTCCTGACGGCGCGCTTGCGCGGCGCGGCCGCGCGCGCCGAGGCCTGCATGGCCTGGCGCGCGACCTTGGCCGGCACGCCAGCGGCCTGACGCAACGTCTCGCCGGCGGCGTCGACCACGCTTCCGGCGAGGTTCTTCGCCGCGTCGGCCGCGCTGTCCTTCATCGCCCCCGCGGCGAGCTGGGTGAACTGCTTGGTCAGCGCGCCCCACCACTGCATCGGGTCGACGACGCCGGACGCGAGCGACGGCGCGGCTTGCGCGGCCGCGGGCTTCTTCTTCGCCGCCGCCTTCTTCGCCGGCTTGGGCGGCGACTCCTTCGCCGCCTCGGCAGGCGGCGGCGCGGCCGATTCACCGCCCGGCAGGTGGATCTTCAGCGACTCGCGCAGGTCGTCCATCTGCACGTTCATCGTCTTCAGCGCCGACAGCGTCATGCGCTGCACCTCCAGCGCCTGGATCGTCGCGCCGAGCATCTTGGCGTTCTGCTCGAGCCAGAACTGCACGGTGCGCAACTCCTCGATGCGCTTTTCCAGCTCGTCGGGATCGAGCGTCGGCGCGACCCACTGCCCGATGTTCGGCAGCGCGGCACCGGCGTTCTTCACCAGGTCCTGCAGGAAGTCGAAACCGGGAACGAACTTGCCGAAGCTCTCGGCCATGGCGGTTCTCCTTGCCCCTCTCGCGGCCATTCTGCACCGCGCATCCGGGCGTGAACAGGGTCAGCGCGCGGCCGACGTGTCGACCCGCAGCACGTTGCCCTGCTGCGACCAGCGCAGCCTCGACAGCACGTCCATGCCGAGCAGCGGCGCCGCGAGGTCGGGCAGCACGGCGACGCGCAGCCGCAGCGCGCGCACCCCGCCGTCGAGCACGACGTCGGCGCGCGCCAGTTCGCCGCGCACTTCTCCGCCCGCCGTGGACGAGCGCAGTGCGCCGTCGGCGCGCAGGCCGGCGCGGCGCGCCACCGCGGCCGGCAGCGCCGTCGTGGTGGCGCCGGTGTCGACCATGAACTCGACCTCGACGCCGTCGACCGAGCCGGGCCAGTGGTAGTGGCCATCGCTGCCGCGCCGCAACTCGACGATGCCGCCGGCGGTCGTGAAATGGCCGGCCCGTTGCTGCCGTTCGAGGGCCTGAACGGCGATGAAGACCGCCATGCCGATCAGCAGCCAGATCGTCGCGAGCTTGAGGGAGCGCGAGGGCATGAGGTTAGGTCGCGTCTGTGCGAACCGCGAGGCCCGGCTCGATCGCACCGAACAGGCTGCGCCCGTCGGCGTCGACGGCCTCGATGCGAACCGCCTCGGCCGCGACGACGGGCCCGCTGCCGACGATCGAGCCGGCGCGCAGGTTGCGCGAGGCGCACACCCGGGCCAGCAGGCCGCCGAAGTCGACTCGCATGCCGGTGCCGGTGTCGTGGCGGACGGTGCGGCCGTTGGCGTCCATGCACAGCTCGGCGTGCAGCCGGCCGCCGCGCCAGGCCGCGCCCGCTTCGTCGGGCGTCAGCGCCAGCGGAGCGAAGGCGATCGCCGCGCGGCGATCGGCGCCGGCGGCCAGCATCAGCAGGCGCACGCCCTCCAGCGCCGCCTCGGGTGCGCAGCCGCGGCGCAGGTCACCGGTGACGACCGCGATCTCGGGCTCGACGACGCCGCCGGCAGGGCCGAGGTCGTCGCACGGGCCGAGCAGGTCGTCGCTCGCGCACTGCTGGAGCGACGCTCCGGCGTCTTGCCCGGCGGCCGGCCCGGCCGCGTCGTGCGACGGCCCGCCGACGAACTGGTAGGCGCGCGGCAGCGGCGCCGCGCAGCGCCGCGGCTCGAAGGGAAAGGCATGGCGCGCCTTGCCGGCATTCATCCGCTCGTACAGGTCCTGCAGCTGCGGCGCGATGAAGTTCCAGTCGTCGAGCACCTGCTGCAGTCGCGTCGCGATGCCCGCCGCATAATGGGCCGAGCCCAGGTCGCGTGCGACCACCAGCAGTTGCCCGTCGCGCGAACCGTCCCCGTACGTTGCGAGTTTCATGGTCGGATTGTCGCCGCGTCGAATTGCCGGCCGTGCAGCGCCGCTCCTGCCCCTGGCGGCGATCGCGCTCGTCACCGCGCTGGCGCACCTGGCGTTGATCGACGCGGTCGCCGCGTCGGCGCCCCCGTTCGCCGTCCGCCCGCCGTCCGCCGTGCGGGTCACGTTCGTCG
>JBLMVT010000581.1:0-3529 GCA_050256835.1 Betaproteobacteria bacterium
GTCGCGCATGCGTTCGGGCCGGCCGCCGGCCTCGACCTGCTCGACGACGCCGCGAACGTCCGCGCGCTCGCCGGCTATCACCTGCTGCCGGCGGTGCGCGGCGACCTGCTCGAGAAGCTCGGCCGACGCCATGAGGCGTGCGCCGAATTCGAGCGCGCCGCGGCGCTGACGCCCAACCTGCGCGAGCGCGCGCTGCTGCGCGCGCGGGCCGGGCGGCTGGCGGTCATGCCGGCGCAGGCCGGCACCCAGCGTCTTGCGAACGAGAAGCCGCTGGATGCCGGGTCGGGCCCGGCATGACAGCCGCGCCCTACCAGGCGGCGACCAGCCCGTCGCGGCGTGGGTCGCTGGCGGCGACGTAGCCGTCGACGGCCGCGTCGCCGAGCCGCCAGATGAACTGGCCGGCGCCGAAGTCCTGGTAGCTGTCGTCGATCGCGCCGATGTCGTGGCCGAGGCCGGCCAGCCCCTGCACGGTGGCCGCCGGCATCGCCGCCTCGACGTTGAGGCCCAGCGCGCTGTTGAAGCGCCAGCGTGGCGCGTCGCAGGCGGCCTGCGGCTGCTGGCGATGGTCGAGCATGCGCACCAGCGTCTGCACGTGGCCCTGCGGCTGCATGTTGCCGCCCATCACGCCGAAGCTCATCAGCGGCGCACCGTCCTTCATCAGGAAGCCGGGGATGATGGTGTGGAACGGCCGCTTGCCCGGCGCGACGACGTTCGGGCTGGCCGCGTCGAGCGCGAAGCCGTGGCCGCGGTTCTGCAGCGACACGCCCCAGCCCGGCACCACCACGCCCGAGCCGAAGCCCATGTAGTTGCTCTGGATGAAGCTGATCATCATCCCTTGCGCGTCGGCCGCCGTCAGGTAGATGGTGCCGCCGCGGCGGTGCACGTCGCCGGGCGTGCCGGCCTCGAAGTGCTGCGCGCGGCGCGGGTCGATCAGTTGCGCGCGGCTCGCCAGGTAGGCCGGATCGAGCATCTGCGCCGGCGTGCAAGGCATCGCGGCCGGCTCGGCGACGTAGCGGTAGACATCGGCGAAGGCGAGCTTGACCGCCTCGATCAGCAGGTGCTGCGCCTCGGGGCCGTCGACCGGCAGCGCGCCGAGGTCGAAGCGCTCGAGCATGCCGAGCGCGATCAGCGCGGTGATGCCCTGGCCGTTGGGCGGGATCTCGTGCACGGTGTGGCCGCGGTAGCTGTGGACCAGCGGCGTCACCCACTCCGGGCGGTAGGCGGCGAGGTCGGCGGCGCTCATCGCGCCACCGTGCGCGGCGGCGTGACGCGCCGTGGCCTCGGCGATCTCGCCGCGGTAGAACGCCTCGCCGCGCGTGGCGGCGATCGCCTTCAGGCTGCGTGCGGCAGCGGCAAACGCGAAGCGCTCGCCGATGCCCGGCGCCCGGCCGCGCGGCAGGAACGCCTCGGCGAAGCCTGGCTGCGTCGCGAGCTCGGGCAGCGCGGCGGCGGCAGCCCACTTCTGGGCGACGATCGGCGGCACCGCATAGCCGCGCTCGGCGATCTCGATCGCCGGCGCGAGCAGGTCGGCGAACGGCAGTCTCGCGAAGCGCTCGTGCAGCGCGGCCCAGCCGGCGACCGCGCCCGGCACCGTCACCGAGTCCCAACCGCGGCGCGGCGGATGCGCCGCGCCGGCGCCGTGCTTGCGCTCGAAGTACGCCGGGTTCCACGCCCCCGGCGCGCGCCCCGAGGCGTTCAGGCCGTGCAGTTCGCGACCGTCCCAGAGGATGGCGAACGCATCGGAGCCGAGGCCGTTGCTGCACGGCTCGACGATCGTCATCACCGCCGCCGCGGCGACCGCCGCGTCGACCGCGTTGCCGCCGCGCCGGAGCATGGCGAGGCCGGCCTGCGCAGCCAGCGGATGCGAGGTGGCGACGAGGTCGCGGCCGAAGACGGGCGAGCGGTGGCTCGGGTAGGAGCGGGACCAGTCGAACGAATCGGTTTGCATGCGGCGAGAAAGGGGCTACTTCTGCCTTGGCACCAGCTCGAGCACGAAGAACGACGGCAGCGTGGGGCTCTTGGTGAACTGGTTGCCCCACGAGCTGGCCGCGAAGACCAGCATGTCGTTCGAGTCGGACCACAGCGCGCGGATCTCGATGTCGTCGGCACCGGTGTGGCCGGTCGCCTGCCGCAGGTCGACGCTGGAGACCAGCGGGCTGGGGCTGCGGCCGAGGTCGAACACGTCGACCGTGCCCGCCTCGGTCCCGCCGACCAGCCAGCGCCCATTGCGCAGGGCGGTGTTGGTCGAAGTGCGCGGCACCGTCTGCAACGCGGCCAGCGTCTCGGGGTCGAACAGCGCGATGCCGCTGCCGCAGCAGCCCGGCGTGCTGAGCGCGAGCAGCTTGCGGTCGACGTAGATGTTGCGGCCGGCCGCAGCCGGCAGCACGCCGACGGGCTTGCCGTTGGCGCGGTTGTAGATCCCCGTGCCGGTGACGAAGGCCTGGCCGTAGACGAGGTCGACGCCGAAGTCGGTGCCGTCGAGCTCGAGCGCCGTGTCGCCCTCGTTCAGCTCGTTCAGGTAGACGTGCCCTTCGTCGGCCGCGAGGTTGGCCTGGCCGCGGGCGACGTAGACCTCGCGGCCCTGCAGCGCGAGGCTGGACAGGCCGGTGTCCGACAGCGTGGCGGCCCAGGCGAGCTGCAGCGTCGGGTCCTTGCGGTACACGCGCAGCTGGCCGTCCATGGCGCTGACGTACAGCAGCTTGCCGTCGCCGCGCACCGCCGTCAGCGGCGCCGACGAGACCTGGACGGTCTCGACGAGCGGGAAGTTGGCGCTGCGGTCGCGCGCGAGCACGAACAGCTTGCCTTCGAACGACGCGAGGTAGATGCGGTCCTTGTCGGCGTACACCGCCTGGTTGCCGACGAAGCTGCCCTCGATGTGGTCGCGCGCGGCGACGAGCTGCAGGCGCACCTGCGCCGATGCGGCCAGCGGGGCGCACAGCAGCAGCGCCGCGAGCAGCCAGGCGACCCGCAGGCGCACCGTGAGTCCGAGGTTCATCGCCGGTTCTCCTCCGTCTCCAGGGTCGGGCGATTGTGGCCCAAGCCCTGCGCGCCGCGGCCGCGGCGACCCGTTCAGACGAGGGATGCGACGTGCTCGCCGAGCGCCAGCGACGCCGTCAGCCCGGGCGACTCGATGCCGAACAGGTTGACCAGGCCCTCGACGCCGTGCTCGGCCGGCCCTTCGACGACGAAGTCGCGCGCCGGCTCGCCCGGGCCGGAGAGCTTGGGGCGGATGCCGGCGTAGTCAGGGACGAGCGCGCCGTCGGGCAGCGCCGGCCACCAGCGGCGGATGGCGGCGGCGAAGGCGCCGGCGCGCGACGCGTCCACCGTGTAGTCGATGCGATCGACCCACTGCACGTCGGGGCCGAAGCGCAGCTGCCCGCCGAGGTCGAGCGTGGCGTGCACGCCCAGCCCCGCCGCCTCGGGCAGCGGGTAGACCAGGCGCGCGAACGGCGCGCGTCCGGCGAGCCGGAAGTAGTTCCCCTTGCACAGCCAGGCGCGCGGCACGCGGCCGGCCGGCAGGCCGTCGATC
>JBLMVT010000582.1:0-3137 GCA_050256835.1 Betaproteobacteria bacterium
ATCTCTCGCGTCACCTCGGCGAGCCCGCGGCGCTTCATCTCCTCGTGGCCGAGTTCGAGCACGAGCAGCGCGGCGTGGCCCTCGTTCATGTGGAAGCGCCGGATGTCGGCGTAGCCGAGCGCGCGCAGCATGCGCACCCCCCCGATGCCAAGCACGATCTCCTGCGCCAGCCGGTAGCGCGCGTCGCCGCCGTAGAGATGGTCGGTCAGGTGGCGGTCGGGCTCGGCGTTCTCGGGCAGGTCGGTGTCGAGCAGGAACACCGGCACCGCGCCGCCCCGGCCCTTGACTTCGTGGCGCCAGGCGCGGATCGCGACCGGGCGATGCTCGATGCTCACACTCGTGCGTGCCGGCATCTCGGCCAGCGTGTCGGCCGGCGACCACGGCTGCGGCGCCTCGGTCTGCACGCCGGCGGCGTCGAGATGCTGGCGAAAGTAGCCCTGGCGGTGCACCAGGCTGACGGCGACCAGCGGCACGTCGCCGTCGGCCGCCGAACGCACGGTGTCGCCGGCGAGCAGGCCCAGGCCGCCGGCGTAGGTGGGCATGGTCTCGTCGAGACCGATTTCCATCGAGAAGTAGGCGATCGTTTCGGCGACGGTCATGCGCGTCAGCCTGACGCCGTCCTGCGCGCGCGGCCTTGCGCGCGATCAAGGTCCACAATCGGCGGCGAACACCGGGAGACGACGAATGACCGACCCGACCGACCTCGCCGACTGCACCGCGTCGCAGCTGCTCGAGCTCTACGCCGCGCGGCGCGCCTCGCCGGTCGAGGCGCTGTCGGCGGTGCTGTCGCGCATCGACCGGCTCGATCGGGTGCTCAACGCGTTCTGCCTGGTCGACCGCGAAGCCGCGCTTGCCGCTGCCCGCGCGAGCGAGGCGCGCTGGCGCGCCGGCGAGGCCGACGGCGACCTCGACGGGGTGCCGGTATCGATCAAGGATCTGATCCTCACACGCGGCTGGCCGACGCGCCGCGGCTCGGCCAGCGTCGACCCCGACCAGCCCTGGGACGTCGACGCCCCCGTGACGGCGCGGCTGCGCGAGGCCGGTGCCGTGCTGTTCGGCAAGACCTGCACGCCCGAATTCGGCTGCAAGGGCGAGACCAATTCGCCGCTCACCGGCATCACGCGCAACCCGTGGAATCCGCAGCGCACGCCCGGCGGTTCGTCGGGCGGCACGGCGGCAGCGGTGGCGGCCGGCATGGGGCCGCTGTCGGTCGGCACCGACGGCGCGGGCAGCGTGCGCATCCCGGCCGCTTTCTGCGGCAACTTCGGCCTCAAGCCAAGCTTCGGCCGCGTACCGGCGTACCCGCTGTCGCCGTTCGGCACCGTCGCCCACCTCGGCCCGCACGCCATGAGCGTGCGCGACGCGGCGCTGATGATGAACGTGCTCAAGCGCCCCGACGCGCGCGACTGGACCTCGCTGCCGCCTGACGACAGCGACTACCTGCAGGGCCTGGACGACGGCGTGCGCGGCCTGCGCATCGCGTATTCCGCGACGCTCGGCTATGCGAGGAACGTTCATCCCGAGGTGGCCGCTGCGGTCGAGGCCGCGGTGCGCGAGCTGGTGCGGCTGGGCGCCTGGGTCGAGCCGCTCGACCCGGGGATCGAGGACCCGCTCGAGATCACCACCGGCCTGTGGTTCGTCGGCGCGTGGACGCTGTGGAACACGCTCACCCCGGCGCAGCAGGCCGTCACCGACCCCGACTTCCGCGCCGAGGCCGAACTGGGCGCGCGCTACAGCGCGCTCGACATCCAGCGGCTGCAGCTGCGCCGCGGCGCACTCGGCTCGCAGATGAGGCAGTTCATGGAGCATCACGACCTGCTCGTCACGCCGGCCGTCGCCGTCCCGGCGTTCGATGCGCGCCCCGCCGGCCAGGCGCCGCTGACGCCCGAGGCGATGCTCGGCTGGACGCCCTTCAGCTACCCGTTCAACCTGAGCCAGCAGCCGGCCTGCACCATCCCCTGCGGCCTGACCGCCGACGGCTTGCCGATCGGCCTGCAGATCGTCGGCCCGATGTTCGGCGACGCGCTCGTGCTGCGAGCGGCGCGGGCGTACGAGCAGGTGCGGCCGATTGCGAGGCCGCGGCTCGACGCGCTGCGCGCCCGGGCCGGAAACGAGGCCGCATGAACGAGGAACGCGCGCAGACCTGGGGCGAGGAACTCGCCAATGCTCTGAGCCACGGCATCGGCTTCCTGCTCGCCGTCGCCTCGCTGCCGGTCCTGGTGCACTTCGCGGCGCAGCGCGGCGGCGCGGCCGACGTGGTCGGCGCCAGCCTGTTCGCGGCGACGATGATCGTGCTCTACCTCGTGTCCGCGCTCTACCACGCGCTGCCGCAAGGGCGCGCCAAGCTCTGGCTGCGTCGCCTCGACCACGCGGCGATCTACCTCTTCATCGCCGGCAGCTACATGCCCTGGCTGCTCGGCGTGCTGCGCGGGCCCTGGGGCTGGTCGCTGTTCGGCGTGGTCTGGAGCGCGGCGGCGCTGGGCGTGATCGCCAAGCTGTTCGACCGGCTGCGTCACCCGGGCTGGTCGACCGGGCTGTACGTGGCGATGGGCTGGGTGGCGCTGGTGGCCGTCGTGCCGCTGGCCGAACGGCTGCCGGCGGCCGACCTGTCGTGGCTGGTCGCCGGCGGGCTCGCCTACACGTTCGGTGCCGTGGTGTTCCTGCTCGACTCGCGCATCCGCTACGCCCACGCGCTGTGGCATGTGTTCGTGATGGCGGGCAGCGCGTGCCATTTCTGCGCGCAGCTTTGAAGATCGGCGCGGCGGGCTGGCGCGGCAAAGGGGCGGGCGGGCAGGCCGCTCCGCTTAGCATGAGCCGGCCTGCGCCTGCGGCGCAGGCTGCCCTGCGGTGCTCGGCCTCGTGGCCCGCGGCATAACTCACTGCGCGACCTGCGGTCGCTGCGTTCGGACAGATGCCGCGAGTCAGCCAACGTGGCGCGCTGCGCGCGCTGGCCACGAGGCCTGCGCGCCTCGGCGGCTCATATGCGCTGCGCAGCCTGCCCGCCCGCCCCTTTGCGCAACCGCTGGCGGCGCTCGACGAGGACAACGAGCGTGGCTCGAGCGGCAGGCGGTACCCGGGACGGGCGATTTAGTGGCGGCGAGAAGCGCAGGGCCGGGGTCGGCGCGTGCCGCAGGTGC
>JBLMVT010000583.1:0-5714 GCA_050256835.1 Betaproteobacteria bacterium
CAGCGCGGGGCGGCGCCGCGCCGTCGCCAGCAGGTAGGGCTCGAGGCGCAACGCGTGGAAGGTCGGCAGCGTGTCGAACGCCGCCGCGAGGTCGGCGCGGCCCGCGCTCGCGGCGTGCAGCCGCCCGAGCAGCGCGCCGACCGCGACAGCCGTGCCCACGTCGACCGCGCCGTCGAGCAGCAGGCGCTTCCATACCGGGTGGTCCCCGGTGGCGAGGAATTCCATCGCGAACAGGCCGGCCTCGGCGTCGTGCGCCAAGGGGCGCGGCACCGCCTGCGGCTCGTGCGCGGCCGCGAAACACAGCCAGGCCCATTCGTTGGCGTTGCGCGAGACCGGGGCGCGCCATTCGGCGGCAACCTTCAGCCGCGGCAGCGCGCGCTTGACGCACAGCGTGCGGTCGGGCAGGTCGATGCGCCAGATGTCCGACGAGACGCCGCCGGCCAGCGCGCTCCAGCGCGCCGGCTCGTCGGCGCGCGCCAGGCCCTGCGTGACGAGGAAACGGTCGAGCGCCGGGTCGGGCGCACCGCCGGTCATCGCCGCGGTGCGCCGGCGAGCGCGGCGCGGCCGGCGTACGGTGCGCCCGAGCGCTCCTCGATGCGCAACAGCTGGTTGTACTTGGCCAGCGTGTTCGAGGTGCGCAGCGAGCCGATCTTGACCTGCCCGGCGCCGGCGCCGACGGCAAGGTCGGCGAGGAAGGCGTCCTCGGTCTCGCCCGAGCGCGCCGAGACGATGGTCGCGTAGCCCGCCGCCTGCGCTTGGGCGGCGACGTCGAGCGTGCCGCTCAGCGTGCCGTTCTGGTTGGCCTTGACGAGCACGGCGTTGGCGATGCCCTCGCGCACGCCGCGTGCCAGCCGTTCGGGCTGGGTCGCGAACAGGTCGTCGCCCACCAGCTGCAGCCGCGCGCCCAGGCGCTCGGTGAGCCGGCGCCAGTGCGGCCAGTCGTCCTCGGCCAGCCCGTCCTCGATCGAGACGATCGGGAAGGCGTCGGCCCAGCCGGCGAGCAGCTCGACCATGCCAGCGCCGTCGAGCACGCGGCCCTCGCGCGCCAGCCGGTAGCGCTCGCCTTCGTGCAGCGACGTGGCGGCCACGTCGATGGCGATGGCGACATCCTCGCCCGGCCGCAGCCCGGCGCGCTCGATCGCCTCGACCATCAGGGCGAGCGCATCGCGGGCGCTCGCCAGCCCGGGTCCGAGTCCGCCCTCGTCGGCCAGCAGCGTCGGCAGGCCGCGCTCGCGCAGCGCCGTGTCAGCCGCGGCGCGCACCCGCGCGGCAAGGTGCACGGCATCTGCGAAGGTCCCGGCGCCGAACGGCACGGCGAGGAAATCCTGCACATCCATGCCGCGATCGGCATGCAGGCCGCCGCTCAGGATGTTGACCATCGGCAGCGGTAGCTTCGGTCGCGCTCCGGCAAGCTCGGCGATGCGCTCGTACAGCGCCTGCCCGTGCGCGCAGGCGACGGCGCGGCACACCGCCAGCGAGCCGGCGAGCGTCGCGTTGGCACCGAGCCGGGCCAGCCGCGGCGTGCCGTCGAGCTCGCGCAGGCGTGCGTCGAGCGCGCGCTGGTCGTCGACCGGCCGGCCGCGCAGCGCAGCGCCGATCTCGCCGTCGACATGGCCCACGGCCTTCAGCACGCCGAGCCCGGCGTAGCAGGCCGCGTCTCCGTCGCGCAGCTCGTGCGCCTCGGCGCTGCCGGTCGAGGCGCCCGAGGGCACGCTGGCGCGCCCGGAGCTGCCGTCGTCCAGCTCGGCGTCGACCTCGACCGTGGGACGCCCGCGCGAATCGAGGATCTGGCGGGCGTGCAGGCGGCGAAGACGCAGCGTCATGGCGGGCGGGGCGATCGGCAGGCCGCCAGTATGCGGCCCGGCCGCCCGCCGGCGCAGGCTACGGCAGCGGCGCCTCGCTGTCCGGATCGTCGTCCGAAATCGAGGGTCGCGGGCCTGCCGCCGCCAGTGCCACACCGCCGCACTGCCCGCACGCGGCCGGCTGCGGCAGCGGCTCGTCCTGCAGGTGGTAGGTGCCGCAGTTCACGCAGCGCCACGCCATGCTGAGAGGCGCGGACGGATCGGTGGGCGGCTTGCGCGTGGGCATAAGTGGACACGCGCAGCAAGCGGCGTGCCCACGCGCTCACGCGCCGTTCACCGAGCGTTACCGTCCATTGGCGCAAGTCTTGCGGGGTCGGTCTAGAGTGACTTGTCGACCCAGAGGCGCATCATGACCTTCCGCATCGACCCGCCCGCCGAGATCCCGATCACCGAGGAACTGCTGCGCCGCCTGCGCGAAGCCGGCCTGTAGCGCCGGCTACGAACCGCGCAGCATCGGCCGGCGCCGGTGCCAGTCGGTGGCGCGTTGGAAGGCGCGGCCGGCGCGCACCAGCAGCGCCTCGCCGAGGCGGCGCGCGACCAGTTGCACCGCGGTCGGCGTGCCGGTGTCGGTGAATCCGGCCGGCAGCGTGATCGTCGGGTGGCCGCTCATGGAAAAGGGCGCGGTGAAGCGCACCAGCCGCGCGAAGCCTTCGGGGTCGGTGCCGAGCGTGCGCATCTCGGACATCGTCGGCGAGGCGATGGGCTGCGCCGGGACGAGCAGCAGGTCGATGCCGCGCAGCAGCGCCTCGACGCGACCGGCAAAGGCGCGCCGGCGCAGCCAGACTTTCTGCAATTCCATCGCCCCGGCCGAGCGGCCGAGGTCGATGAAGCTGGCCAGGCCCGGACCGTAGGCCGCGCGCCGCGACGGAAAGGTGGCCTCGTGGGCGACCGCGGTCTCGACGGCACAGGCGAGCGGCCAGTCGCGGATCGCATCGGAGGGGTCGGGGAAGGCGACGCCGCGAAGCTCGGCGCCGAGTGCACGCAGGGTCGCCGCCGCGGCGTCGAGCGTCTGGCGCATCCTCGCGTCGAGGCCCTCGCCGCTGTAGCCGTCGTCGATGCCGATGCGCAGGTCGTGCAGGTCGCGCGGGTCGCCGGCCAGGTAGTCGGGCACCGGATCGGGCAGCGCGGTCGGGTCGTTCGCGTCGGCGCCGGCGATCAGGCCGAGCATCGCGCCGCAGTCGGCCGCGCTGCGCGCCATCGGCCCGAGGTGGTCGAGCGACTTCGCCAGCTCGAACGCGCCGTGCACCGGCACCCGGCCCCAGGTGGGTTTCAGCCCGGTCACGCCGTTGGCCGCGCTCGGGAAGCGGATCGAGCCGCCGGTGTCGCTGCCGATCGCGGCGAAGCACAGGCCGGCGGCGACGGCGACGCCGGATCCGCTCGACGACGCACCGGGCCAGTGGTCGGCGTGCCAGGGGTTGACCGGCGCGCGGATATCGGGGTGGTGGTCGGCGTAGGCGCCTTCGGTGAGCTGCAGCTTGCCGAGCAATACGGTACCGGCCTCGCGCAGCCGCGTCGTGACGCTGGCATCGAAGTCGGGCACGAAGCGGCGGTGGATCGGCATGCCGGCTGCCGTCGCGATGCCCTTCGTGTAGCACAGGTCCTTGAGCGCGACCGGCACGCCGTGCAGGGGCGACAGGATGCGGTGCTGCGCGAGCAGCGCCTCGGCGTCGCGCGCCTGCGCCAGCGCGACCTCTGGCGTGACGAGCGCATAGGCATGCAGCCGCGGATCGAGGCGCTCGATGCGCGCGAGCATCGATTTCGTCAGCTCGACCGGCGAAAGCTTGCGCGCGTGCAGCAGCCGCGCGACCTCGTGCGCGTCGAGGAAGGCGAGCTCGTCGTCGGTCATGCCGTCTTCGCTTCCCTCAGCCCCAGCTCCTTCATCATCGCCTCGCGCATCGCGAACTTCTGCGCCTTGCCGGTGGCGGTGAGCGGAAAGCCGGCGACGATGCGCACGTGGCGCGGCACCTTGTAGTGCGCGATGCGGCCGCGGCAGTGCGCGAGGACGTCCTCGGCCGTCAGCGAACGCCCGGGCCGGGGCACGACCCAGGCGCAGACCTCCTCGCCCAGCCTCGCATCGGGAATGCCGAACACCTGTACGTCCTGGACCGCCTCGTGGGTGGCGATGAAGTCCTCGATCTCGCGCGGGAACACGTTCTCGCCGCCGCGGATCAGCATGTCCTTGACGCGGCCGACGATGTTGCACCAGCCCTCGGCGTCGAGCGTCGCCAGGTCGCCGGTGTGCATCCAGCCGGCTTCGTCGATCGCCTCGCGCGTGCGCTCGGCGTCCTCCCAGTAGCCGCGCATCACCGAGTAGCCGCGCGTGCACAGCTCCCCCTGCGCGCCGACCGGCACGATGCGCCCGTCGGCGTCGACGATCTTCACCTCGACGTGCGGGTGGATGCGCCCGACCGTCGAGACGCGCCGCTCGAGCGGGTCGGCGACGCCTGACTGGAACGACACCGGGCTGGTCTCGGTCATGCCGTAGGCGATCGTGACCTCGCGCATGTGCAGCTCGCTCACCACCCGGCGCATCGTCTCGATCGGGCACGGCGCGCCGGCCATGATCCCGGTGCGCAGGCTCGACACGTCGCGGCGCGACAGGTCGGGCAGCGCCAGCAGCGCGACGAACATCGTCGGCACCCCGTGCAGGGCGGTGCAGCGCTGGCGCTCGACGGCGTCGAGCGTCGCCTGGGCGTCGAAGCCCTCGCCCGGGAAGACCATGGTCGCACCGACCGCGACGCAGGCGAGCACGCCCAGCACCATGCCGAAGCAGTGGTACAGCGGCACCGGGATGCACAGCCGGTCGGCCTCGGTGAGCGCCATCGCGCGGGCGCAGAAGCGCGCGTTGTTCACGATGTTGAAGTGAGACAGGGTCGCGCCCTTGGGCGCGCCGGTGGTGCCGCTGGTGAACTGGATGTTGATCGCGTCGTCGGGGTCGAGTGCAGCCGAGAGAGCGGGCAGCCGCGCATGCTGCGCCGGCCCGGCCTGGCGCACGAAGTCGGCGAAGCGCTGCGCGCGCGCCGGCACCTCGCCCGTGCCCAGCACGATCACGTGCCTCAGGTGCGGCAGGCGGCGCGATTCGAGCACCGGCTCGCCCGGCCGGTCGAGCTCGGGCGCGAGGCTGCGCAGCGTCGCCAGGTAGTCGCTCGACTTGTGGCCGCGCGCCATGACGAGCGCGCGGCAGCGCACCTTGTTGAGCGCGTATTCGAGCTCCGCGCTCTGGTACGCCGGGTTGATGTTGACCAGGATCGCGCCGATGCGCGCCGTGCCGAACTGCGCCAGCAGCCATTCGGTGCGGTTGGGCGCCCAGATGCCGACGCGGTTGCCGCGCCGGATGCCGAGCGCGAGCAGGCCGGCGGCCACGGCATCGGCCTCGCGCTGCAGGTCGTGCCAGCTCAGGCGCCCGCCCTCGGCAGGGAAGACCGCGGCCTCGCGCGCGCCGTGCGCCGCCACCGCCTCGTCGAGCAGCTGGGAGATGGTGACGAAGCGCAAGGGCTCGTCGGTCGCGCCCGCGACGTAGCTCGAGGTGCCCGGCGGACGCAGCCGGTCGTCCGCGCCGCCGCGCACCCAGTCGGAGGCGAACGGGTTCCTCACGCGTCAGAACGCATGCCAGTCGCCCGACTGCTCGAAGGCGTGGGCGGCGCGGTAGATCGTCGACTCGGCCCAGTGCTTGCCGATCAGCTGCATGCCGATCGGCAGGCCGTTCGACATCCCGCACGGCACGCTCATCGCCGGGTGGCCGCTGACGCCGAACGGGCAGGTGTTGTTGATCATCTCGAGCGCGCGCTGCACCCACAGCGCCAGCGGCGCATTCGACGGCGGCAGCGGCGTGGCCTTCATCGGCTGCGTCGG
>JBLMVT010000584.1:0-7142 GCA_050256835.1 Betaproteobacteria bacterium
GCGCCAGCGTCACGCCCCGAGGTACGCCCGCTGCACCTCCGGGTCGTCGGCGAGCACATGTGCGGCGCCTTCGCGGACGACGCGGCCGGTCTCCATCACGTAGCCGCGATCGGCCACCTGCAGAGCGGCGAACACGTCCTGCTCGACCAGCAGCACGGTGACGCCCTGCCCGCGGATCTCGACCAGCACGTCGAGCAGCTGGTCGACGACGACCGGCGCCAGGCCCAGGCTCATCTCGTCGACCAGCATCAGGCGCGGCGCGGCCATCAGCGCGCGCGCCATCGCGCACATCTGCTGCTCGCCGCCCGACAGGCTGCCGGCGAGCTGGCGCCGGCGCCCGGCGAGCACCGGGAACAGCGTGTAGTTGCGCGCCAGCGCGGCGCGGATCGCGGCCCGGTCGGTGCGCCGCCAGGCCCCCATCAGCAGGTTGTCCTCGACCGTCATGCGGTCGAACAGCTGGCGGCCCTCGGGAACCTGCACCATGCCGAGCGCGAACGCCTGCTCGGCACTCAGCCCCTGCAGCGAATGCCCGTCGAAGCGCACCTCGCCCTGCCAGTCGATCAGCTGCGACAGCGCGCGCAGCAGCGTGGTCTTGCCGGCGCCGTTGCCGCCGACCAGCGCCACGATCTCGGCCGGCCGCACCTCGAGCGTGACCTCGCGCAGCACGTTCATCCCGCCGTAGCCGGCGACCAGATCGCGCACCTCCAGCAGGGCACCGCTCATGTCCGGTTCACCCTGCGCCGCCCCAGGTACGCCTCGACCACGCGCGGATCGCTCAGCACCTCGGCGGTCGGGCCGTCGGCGATCTTCTCGCCGTGGTGCAGCACCAGCGTGCGGTCGGCCAGGCTCTGGATCGCCTTCATCACGTGCTCGATGACGAGCAGGCTGATGCCGCGCGCGCGGATCTGGCGGATGACGTCGATCACTTCCTCGATCTCGACATGGTTCAGCCCGGCCATCACCTCGTCGCACAGCAGCAGCCTGGGCTGCATCGCCAGCGCCTTGGCCAGCTCGAGGCGCTTGCGGTCGGGGCCGCCGAGCGCGTCGGCGCGCTGCCCGACGCGCCGACCCAGGCCGACGAACTCGAGGCATTCGCGCGAGCGTTCGCGCGCCCGCGCGAGGTCGCGCTCGCCGCCGGCGTGGCCGAACAGCGCGCCGATCGACACGTTGTCCAGCACCGACAGGCCGGGGAACGGCTTCATCACCTGGAAGGTGCGGCCGATGCCGAGGTGGGCGCGCCGGTACGCCGGCAGCGCGCCGATCGACCGGCCCTCGAACAGCAGCTCTCCCGCGCTGGCATCGAGCGTGCCGCTGACCAGGCCGACAAGGGTGGTCTTGCCCGCGCCGTTGGGGCCGATCAGGCCGAGGATCTCGCCGCGCGCGATGCGAAAGCCGACCGCGCTCACTGCCACCAGGCCGTGGAAGCGCTTGGTCAGCTCGCGGGCCTCGAGGATCGCGTCGGTCACAGCCGGTGCGCGCGCAGGTTGTCGACGAAGTAGCGCCAGCCGCCGCGCCGCGCGTGCTGCGCGAAATCGGCCAGGCCGCGCGGCATGAACACCACCGCGACGACGATGACGACGCCGAAGAATAGGCTGGCGACGCTCGTCACGCGGCTGGCCAGCAGCTCGGAGACGGCCGACAGGATGAGCGCGCCGACCACCGGGCCGAACACGCTGCCCGGCCCGCCGAACACCGCCATGATGATCATCTTCACGTTGAGCGCGATGTCGAACACGCCCGACGGATCGATGAAGGTGATGTAGTAGGCGTAGATGCCGCCGGCCAGCGACGTGAACGCGGCCGACAGCGCGAACGCCAGCACCTTGTACAGCGTGGTGTTGACGCCCATCACCGCGGCGGCTTCCTCGTTCTCGCGGATGGCGATCAGGCCGTAGCCGAAGCGGCTGCGCGCCAGCCAGGCGATCGTCGCCGTGGCGGCCACCAGCAGCGCCAGCGCCAGCTCGTAGAACAGCGTCTCGTCGCGGCGCAGCGGCAGCACCAGGCCGACGTTGCGCCCGGCGATGCCGACGTTCGACACGATTGCCGTCATCACCTGCGCCAGCCCGAGCGTGGCGATCGCGAAGTAGTGGCCCTTCAGACGCAGCACCGGCACGCCGAGCGCGAACGCGAACGCCAGCGCCAGCGCCAGCCCGAGCAGCAACCCGGCGCCGAACGGCCACTCGAGCTGCGCCATCGCGATGCCCACGCCGTAGGCGCCCAGGCCGAAGAACACCGAGTTGCCGAACGACGGGTAGCCGGTGTAGCCGCCGATGATGTTCCAGCCCTGCGCCAGCACGGCGAGGATCAGCACGCTGATGCCGAACTGCGTGACGACCGGGCTGCCGAGCGCGGGCAGCGCGGCCAGCGCGGCGGCCACCACGAGCGCGAGCAGGACACGCTTCACTGCGCCCGACCCAGCAGCCCCGCCGGCCGCACGATCAGCACCAGCACCAGCAGGCCGAAGCTCGCCACGTCCTTGTAGGTCGGGCCCACGTAGAGCGCGGTGAGCGCCTCGACGATACCCAGGAAGATGCCGCCGACGATCACGCCGAGCGCGTTGTCGAGCCCGCCGATGATGGCGATCACGAACGACTTGGCGGTCAGGCTGGCGCCGATGTACGGATTGATCTGCGATACCGTGCCGTACAGCCCGCCGGCGACGCCGGCCAGCGCCGCCCCCAGCCCGAAGGTGAGCGCGTAGATGCTGCGCGGCGCCACCCCGTACAGGCGTGCCGCGACCAGGTTCTGCGCCGCCGCGCGGATGCCGCGGCCGAGCCGGCTGCGCGCCAGGAAGGCCCACAGCGCGACCGTCAGCACCAGCGCGATCGCGAAGGCGATCAGCTGCACCAGCGGCACGGTGACGCCGGCGAGGTCGAAGTTGGCGCCGGCGTAGGGCGGGTTGATGGTGCGGAAGTCGGCGCTGAAAACGAGCTGGGCCAGGAACGTCAGCACCACCTCGAGGCCGAAGGTGACGAGCAGCGTGTCGAACATCGGCGCGCGGATCACCAGGTTCAGGATGCCGCGCTGGATCGCCCAGCCGAGCGCGAACAGCAGCGCGGCGGAAAGCGGCAGCGCGACGAACGGGTCGAGGTGCGCCGCCGTGTACAGCGTCCAGGTGACGTAGGCGCCGAGCATGATCAGCGCGCCGTGCGCCAGGTTGACAATGTTCAGCACGCCCCACACCAGCGCCAGGCCGAGCGCCATCAGGGCGTACAGGCCGCCCAGCAGGACGCCGTTGACGAGGACCTGCGCGAGCAGCAGCACGTCGGCCGCGCCGGCGTCAGCGTGCGGACCAGTCGGGCATCGGATAGCGCAGCTTGCCGACGAAGCCCTTGGGTCCGTAGATCGGCACCACCTTGCCGTCCTGCACCTGGATCATCGTCTGCGGCAGGCTGATCTGCCCGGTCGGCCCGAAGGCGATGGTGCCGTACAGGCTGTCGAAGTGCACCTTGGCGAGCGCGTCGCGCACCTTCTGGGGGTCCAGGCTGCCGGCCGACTCGATCGCCTGCGCGACCGCCTCGACCACCGCGACGCCCGAGGCCGCGTGGTAGTCGGGCTCGTAGCCGTACTTGGCCTTGTACTCGGCGGCGAAGGTCGAGGCGTCGCCGAACCAACGGTCCTTCAGCTCCTTGGACGGCAGCCAGGCCGTCATGCCGGAGGCGTCCTCGGCGTCATGGCCGAGCGCCTGGCGGAAGTCCGCGCTCGGCACCCCGACCGTGAACGAGTACAGCTTGGGGCTCACGCCCAGGCTCTTGGCCTGGCGGATGAAGTTGAGCGCCTCGGTCTCGTGGCAGGCGACCAGCACCGCGTCGACGTGGCCGCTCTTGATGCGCGACAGCAGCGCCGAGAAGTCGCTGGCGTTGCTGCTGTAGCGCTCGTCAATCACGGTCTGCAGGCCGGCCTTGGCGAGCAGCTCGCGCGTGCCCTTGGCGACCGAGACGTCGAAGGCGTCGTCGGCGTACAGCAGCGCGACGGTCTTCGGCTTCGGCTCGAGCCTGGTCATAGCGTCGATCGTGCTGCCGAAGTACTCGCTGGCCGCCGGCAGCGTGCCGAACACGTACTGGTAGCCGCGCGCGTAGATCTGGTCGGAGGCGCCGCCGCCCTGCACCATCGGCACCCGGTTCTTCTCGGAGATCGCCGAGTCGGCGAGCACGAAGTTGCTGGCGAATGGGCCCAGCAGCAGGTCGACCTTGTCCTGCGACAGCAACTGCACGTACTGGCGCACGCTCAGGTTGACGTCGGACTGGTTGTCGAGCAGTGTCAGCGCGAGCTTGCGCTGCGTGCCGCCGACCTTCACGCCGCCGGCCGCGTTGATGCGGTCGATGGCAAACTGGTAGGCGTCCTTGTAGTAGCGCCCGGTGTTGGCCAGCGGGCCGGTGAGTTGCACCGAGGCACCGAGGGCGACCGTCTCGGCCGCCGCCGCGCCGCCGGCCAGCAGCGGCAGCGCCAGCGCGAGCAGCGCGCGGGCCAAGATCGGGCGCAGGCGGCGCGCGGAAGAGTATCGTCGGTTCATCGCAGGGCTCCTTGTCGCGAAGCGCGTCGCTGCTGCCCACGACGGGCACCGCCGCAGAACGGCGATCCGCGCACGCCTCGATGTATCGTACTACGACATGTCAAGAAGTTCCTGCTGCGCTGCGACATGACCCGGCCCGGCCCGGCAGGCGCTAGATCACCATCAGGTCGCGCCCGACGATCACCTCGCCGCCGAAGTGCTTCTTCACGCCCTCGGCCCACTGCACGTCGCTGATCGACGGGTCGTCGCCGGGCACGAGGTGGCTCAGCACCACCGTCTTCACACCGGCCGCGTCGGCGACGCGGCCGACGTCCTCGGTCGTCGTGTGGCTGGCGAGCAGGTGCTCGCGCAGCGTGGCGGCATTCGGGTTGCGCGCGAGCAGCGCCTCGACGCCCGGCAGGTACATCACCTCGTGCACCAGCACGTCGGCACCCTTGGCGAAGGCGGCCAGCTCGGGCGCATAGGCGGTGTCGCCGGAGATCACCACCGAGCGATCGGCGGCGTCGAAGCGGTAGGCGTAGGCGTGCTTCCACGGCGGGTGGCGCACCAGCTGTGCGGTCACGACGACGTCGGCGTTGCGCAGCACCGGACCACCCTCGGCGACCTCGTGCACGGCGACCAGCTTGCGCAGGTCGGGCCGGCCCTCGTCGGGAATGCGGATCTCGATGTCTTCCTTCATGAAGTCGAAGAAGGCCTGCGTCGCCGCCTTCAGCCCCGGCGGGCCCCAGGTGTCGAGCGGCGTGCGCAGCCCCGCGGCCCAGGCGTTGTAGATGACGCCGCCGTACTCGAGCAGGTGGTCCGAATGCAGGTGGGTGACGAGCACGTGGCGCAGCTGCGGCAGCGCGACGCCGGCCTCGACCAGGCGCAGCGAGGTGCCGTAGCCGCAGTCGACGACGTACGGCACGTCGTTGATCAGCAGCAGCGTCGACGGGTTGAGCCGGCCGCCGCCGACGCGCGGCCCGCCCTTCGTGCCGAGCAGGACGATGCGCGTGGGCTTGGCCTGGGCGTGCGCGCGCGGCGCACCGAGCGCGGCGAGGGCGCCGCAGGCGAGCAGGAAGCGGCGGCGGTCGATCATCTCGGTTCTCCTTCGGGGGGACAGTATCGATCGCAGATCTTGGCCGTGACGCCGCGCTCGCGTCAGGCGCGACATCTGCGCCGCGGCTCATTCGTCGTCGGCGGCGGTGCCGCCGAGGTAGGTGGCCTGCACGCGCGGATCGCACGCCAGCTCGGCCGATCGGCCCGCCAGCGCGATCTCGCCGGTCTCGAGCACGTAGCCGTGGTCCGAGATCTCCAGCGCGGCGCGCGCGTTCTGCTCGACCAGCAGGATCGACACGCCGTCGGCGCGCAGGCCGCGCACGATGGCCAGGATCTCCTGCACGATCAGCGGCGCCAGCCCGAGGCTCGGCTCGTCGAGCAGCAGCAGGCGCGGCGCCGACATCAGCGCGCGGCCGAGCGCGAGCATCTGGCGCTCGCCGCCCGACAGCGTGTCGGCGCGCTGGCGACGCCGCTCGGCCAGGCGCGGGAAGCGCTCGTGGACCGCCGCCAGCCGGCGCCTCAGCGCTGCGCCGCCGAGCCGTCGCGTGTAGGCGCCGAGCCGAAGGTTGTCCTCGACCGGCAGCTCGCCGAACAGCTCGCGCTTCTCGGGCACCAGCACCATGCCGCGCTCGACGCGCGCCTCGACGTCGAGCGCGTGCAGGTCCTCGCCCTCGAAGCGCAGGGCACCCTTCGACGGCAGCAGGCCCATCGCCGCGCCGAGCAGCGTCGTCTTGCCGGCGCCGTTGGGGCCGATCACCGACACGATCTCGCCCGGCGCCAGCGCCAGCGACACGCCGCGCACCGCCTCGACGCGGCCGTAGCCGACGTGCAGGTCGGCGATCTCGAGCAGGGCGGTCATGCGGCAGCCAGCGCCACCTCGGGCGCCGACGCGCCGAGGTACGCCGCCTGCACGCGCGGGTCGGCGCGCACCGCGGCGGGGGCGCCCTCGACCAGCTTGGCGCCGAAGTTCATCACTACCAGCCGGTCGACCAGCTTCATCACGAAGTCCATGTCGTGCTCGACGATGAGGATCGTCACGCCTTCGTCGCGCAGCCGGCGCAGCAGCTCGGCCAGCGCGCGCTTCTCGGTGCGGCGCAGCCCGGCCGCCGGCTCGTCGAGCACCAGCAGCACCGGGTCGGCGGCCAGCGCGCGCGCGATCTCGAGGATGCGCTGCGTCCCCAGCGGCAGGCTGCCCGCCAGCTCGTGAGCGTGCCCGGCCAGCCCGATGCGATCGAGCTGCGCGCGCGCCTCGGCGAGGACGCGCGCCTCCTCGCGGCGGTCCAGCCGCAGGCCGGCTTTCAGCACGCCGGCGCGGCCGCGCGCGTACGCGCCGAGCGCGACGTTGTCGAGCAGGCTCATGTGCGGGCGCAGCTTGACGTGCTGGAAGGTGCGTGCCATGCCGAGCCGGGCGATGCGCCGCTGCGCCCAGCCGGTGACGTCGCGGCCGAGGAACTCGACCGACCCGGCGCTCATCGGCAGGGTGCCGGTGAGCAGGTTGACGATCGCGGGGTACGGCGGGTGGTCCGGGGTCGGCGTGACCGACGCGAAGGGCCGCACCCACTGGAAGATCACTCAGGGGTACGCGGTGCTCAAC
>JBLMVT010000585.1:0-3154 GCA_050256835.1 Betaproteobacteria bacterium
ACTGGCAGCAGGCCGGCGGCACGGCACCCGACGAGGCGGCGCTCGGCGGCAAGGCGCGCCGGGTGCTGGACGCGCTGCGCGCGCATGGCGCGAGCTTCCTCGCCGACCTGCGCCACGACAGCGGCCTGCTCGGCGCCGAAGTCGAGCAGGGGCTGGCCGAGCTGGTCGCGCAGGGCCTGGTGAGCTGCGATTCGTTCGCCGGCCTGCGCGCGCTGGTGATGCCCGCCGAGCGTCGCCGGCGGCTGCGGCGGCACGATCCGATCGACGATGCCGGCCGCTGGTCGCTGACGGGGCGGCCGCGCCCCGCGCAGGCAGCGACAGGCGCGCTGGCCGATCCGCACGTCGAGCACATCGCGCGCGTGCTGCTGCGCCGCTGGGGCGTGGTGTTCCGCAAGCTGCTCGAACGCGAGGACGGACTGCCGCCCTGGCGCGACCTGTACTACGTCTATCGGCGGCTCGAGGCGCGCGGCGAGGTGCGCGGGGGCCGCTTCGTCAGCGGCTTTTCCGGCGAGCAGTTCGCGCTGCCCGAGGCCGCGGCGGCGCTGCGCCGCATCGCCAAGGTGCCCGGCCGCGAGCGCATCTCGATCTCGGCCGTCGACCCGTTGAACCTCGCCGGCATCCTGACGCCCGGCGAGAAGGTGCCGCGGCTGCCCGGCAACCGGCTGCTGTTCGAGGGCGGCGTGCCGATCGCGGTGCACAGCGGCGGCGACGTTCACTACCTGACGGCACTCGACCCCGGCGCGCAATGGGAGGTGAGGAACCTGCTGATCCGCCGCCAGCGACCGGACAGCTACCTGCAGGCGCCGGCGGGCACGCAATAGCGCGGCCGGCCGACGCCGGTCACTGCCATGCGTCTTGACGCCGCGCAGTCCAGCGCGCGATGCGACGTCCAACCGACACCCGGAACGGTCTAATCTTTTGCTGACCGTCGGATCGACGGGTGGCAAAGGAAACAGTCTCCAAAGAGGAAGGGCACATGAGCACGCGCAAGAAGATCAAGGGTCCCTGGGAACGCGCTGCGACCGACTTGGTCGACACCGCGCAAGGCATCGGCACGGCCGCGGTCGGCAGGGCCGAGAAGGTCACTGCCGAAGCGTCGGCCGTGCTGTCGCGGGCCCGCACGGCGGTCGCAGAGACGGGCACCGAGGCCCGGCGGAAGATCAAGTCGACCGTCAGCAAGACCGAGAGCCGGATCGAGAAGACAACGAAGCAGGCCAGGGCGGCGGTCGCGAAGGCGCTCGACAACGCCGGCAAGAAGGTGCTCGCGATCGTCGAGAAGGCCGAGCGAAGGCTGGCTAGCGTCGAGAAGGCGTCCGGCAAGCGGGCGGCGAAGGCCGGCAAGGCGGCCGCCAGGAAGGTCCAGAAGGCCACCGCGGCAACGAAACGGGCAGTCAGCGCGAAGGCGTCGGCGGCCAAGCGGTCGAAGGCCCGCACCTAGCCGACCCCCGCGGGCCCTTGCACTCGGCGCGCCGGCCGGTCCGCCGCGTCGCTGCTCGGGGCGGTACGCATGCACAAGCCGTGGCTCGCCCAGTACCCGGCCGGCGTTCCGGCCGAGATCGACCTCGACGGATTCACGTCGCTGAAGGACGTGCTGGCCTCGAGTTGCGCCCGCTTTGCCGACCTGCCGGCCTACAACTCGATGGGCGCGGTCATGACGTTCCGGCAGCTCGACGAGGCGAGCCGCGCCTTCGCGGCCTGGCTGCAGAAGGTGGCGCGACTGCAGCGCGGCGATCGCGTCGCGCTGATGATGCCCAACCTGATGCAGTATCCGGTGGCGCTGTTCGGCGTGCTGCGTGCCGGCATGGTGGTGGTCAACGTCAATCCGCTGTACACGCCGCGCGAGCTCGTGCACCAGCTGAACGACGCCGGCGCCACGGCCATCGTGGTGCTGGAGAACTTCGCGCACGCGCTGGAGCAGGTGATCGCGTCGACGCCGGTGCGCACGGTGGTCACCACCCAGGTGGGCGACCTGCTGCCGCCGCTCAGGCGGCTGCTGACCAATGCCGTGGTCAAGCACGTCAGGAAGATGGTGCCGCCGTGGCGGCTGGCCGGTGCGACGGACTTCCGTCGCGCGCTGGCGGCCGGCCGCGCGCAGGCGTTCGACGACGTGGCGCTCGGCCGCGACGACCTCGCCTTCCTGCAGTACACGGGCGGCACGACCGGCGTGGCCAAGGGCACGATGCTCACGCACGGCAACATGGTGGCCAACGTGCTGCAGGTGGCCGCGTGGATGTCGCCCAACCTGCGCGACGGCGAGGAGACGTTGGTCATTCCGCTGCCGCTGTACCACGTGTTCGCGCTGACCGCGTGCCTGTCGTTCTTCAGCAAGGGGGCGCAAGCCGTGCTGGTGGCCAACCCGCGCGACATGCCGGCGTTCCTCGAGGCGCTGAAGCAGACGCGCTTCAGCGCGATCATCGGCGTGAACACGCTGTTTCGCGTGCTGCTCGACACGCCGGGCTTCGCCGAGGTCGACCTGAGCCACCTGAAGCTCGCCGTCGCCGGCGGCATGGCCGTGCAGCAGGTCGTGGCACACCGCTGGAAGGAGCGCGCCGGCGTGCCGCTGGTCGAAGGCTACGGACTCACCGAGACCGCCCCGGTGGCGATCGCCAACCCGGTCACCATCGAGGAATGGACCGGCCGGATCGGCGTGCCGCTGCCGAGCACGGAGGCGGACGTGCTCGACGACGACGGGAAACCCGTCGGGCCCGGCCAGGTGGGCGAGATCTGCCTGCGCGGCCCGCAGGTGATGCGCGGCTACTGGAACCGACCCGACGAGACCGCGAAGGTCTTCACCGCCGACGGCTGGCTGCGCACCGGCGACATGGGCCTGATGGACGAGCACGGCAACATCCGCATCACCGACCGCAAGAAGGACATGATCGTGGTGTCCGGCTTCAAGGTGTTCCCCAACGAGATCGAGGACGTGCTGGCCCTGCATCCCGGCGTGCTGGAGGCCGGCGCGATCGGCGTGCCCGATGCGCGCTCGGGCGAGGCGGTCAAGGTGGTGGTCGTGCGCAAGGACCCGGCGCTGACCGAAAGCGAGCTGCTCGCGCACTGCAGGCAGCACCTGACCGGCTACAAGGTGCCGCGCATCGTCGAGTTCCGCAGCGAGCCGCTGCCGAAGACCAACATCGGCAAGATCCTGCGGCGTGAG
>JBLMVT010000586.1:0-2576 GCA_050256835.1 Betaproteobacteria bacterium
TCGCAGCAGCCGTCCAGCGTCACGTTGAGCGCGAAGGTCAAGAGCCCCATGGCGCTGATTCTCTCCCGGGCTGCATATCAATAGCCGGTCAAACGGCAGCTATCGGGCAAGCAAGCCGATCGTGCGACCGACCGCTCGGGATCGAGACTGCCTGTCGGACGCCGAGGGAAGCGGACCCTCACCAATAGCGGATTCAACTCCAATCGAGCTCAGCGCCGCCAACAGCGGTCACGGATGTTGGCCGGCCACTGACTCTTCGAGGCCGTCGCTGACTGCTTGCAGCGACAGCCGTCACTCGCCGATTCGGGCCCACCGTCTAAGATGAGTCTCTCGCGGTCCTTTGCTGTGCGCGGCCGGAGGGCTCTCCTTGAAGCGGCGTTGTCGGCCACCGCAATGCCGGCACCCGCCACACCGCGCTCCGATTGCTCTGCCGGCCGCCGACGGCGACGGTCGACTCCCTGGCGATCCTTCCCTGCGTCCTGGCCTTCGCCGGCTCACCCAGGGCAGTAGCATGAGCACGAGCAACTTCCCGGGAGGAGGCACATGGGCAGGGACAACAACAGCGACGACGGACGGCCGGTCGCCATGTACTGGGACTTCGAGAACCTGCACGCCGGTGTCCTGGAAGCCAAGTACGGTGACGGCACCTACGCGAAGCCAGACAACCGCTTCAAGCCCCAGGAACCGCTCGTCGACATCCAGGCCCTCGTCGAACTGGGCGCCTCCTTCGGTCCGGTGGCCATCAATCGTGCATACGGCAACTGGCAGTTCTTCGGGCGCTACCGCGACATGTTGCTGCAGAACGCTGTCGAGCTGATTCAACTCTTCCCGCCCGGCGCATCGGCCAAGAACGGCGCGGACATCAAGCTGTGCCTTGACGCGGCCGAAGACATCAGCCGCTTCGAACACGTCGGCACCGTTATCATCATCGGCGGAGACAGCGACTACATGCCCGTCGCACAAAAGGTAAAGGCTGCCGGCCGCACGCTGATCGGCATCGGCAACCGCAAGAACACCAACAGGCACTGGGCCAAGAGTTGCCACGAGTTCCGCTACTACGACACACTCGTGGAGCCAGAGGGTCCCGCGGAAGCGATCCCAGTGGAAGCGCCAGAGGCCGCCTCCACCCCGCCGGCGAATTCAGCCCCTGAGCTGCTGCGCCGCGCTGTTCACCTGCTCGCCCAATCCAAAGGCGAGCCCTGGGTCAACAAGGCCAGCGTACTGCCGATGGTCAAGCGGCTGGATCCGACCTTCGATCCAAAGGACCACGGTTATGCGAGCTTCAGTGAACTGCTGAAGGCCATGGACACGGTCGTCGAAGTCCGCAAGGGAGAAGCCGATCACCAACTGCGCCTTCGATGACAACGAACAGCCGGTAACGTGGCGTTGACGCGGGACCTCGCGTCAGCCGCGAAACGACACCGTCCCGCAAGAGCGAGCGCGAGCAACATCCGCTCAGGTATCGATCGGTACGACTCTTGAGCTGGCGCTTGGCCAACGAGAGCCGCTTCAGGTCAGATCGCGCTTGACTTCGGTCGCGGCATTGTGGCCGGGCGCCCCGGTGACGCCGCCCCCGGGGTGAGCGCCCGACCCGCAGTGATACAGCCCACGCAACGGCCCACGGTAGCGCGCGTAGCCGAGCAGAGGTCGCAAGGAGAACAGTTGGTCGAGCGAAAGCTTCCCATGGAAGATGTCGCCACCGACAAGGCCGAACTCACGCTCCAGGTCCAGCGGCGTCAGCGCGCGGTAGCCGAGCAGCGACGCGCGGAAGTTCGGGCAGTGGGACTGCACCACGTCGAACACCGCCTGCACTGCACGCTCCTTCAGCCGATCCCAGTCCGCCTCGGGCTTGAACTGCTGGCAGAACAGGCTCGCCACATGCGCGCCTTTCGGGGCGAGGGAGTCGTCTACCACGCTCGGGATCATCATCTCGACGATCGGCCGGGTCGAGAAACCAAGCGCCTCTGCATCGAGCCACGCGCGGTCCATGTACGCGAGCGACGAGGCGAAAACGATGCCGCTCGCATGATGCGGCATCGGCGTCGGGCCCGGTGCACATGCGAAATCGGGCAACGCGGACAGCGCGACGTTGATGCGCAGCGAGCCCGAACCGCTGCGATAGCGGTCGATTGCTTCGCGGAACTCCGCCGGCAGCGCCCCCGCGTCGATCAGGCGCCCATACAGGACCTGCGGGTGCACGTTCGACACCACGCTGCGCGAGCGGATCTCCTGCCCGCGATCGGTCAGCACACCGACCGCCGCACCGCGCTCGACCAGCACGCGCTCGACGCCGTGTCCCAGGTCGATCTGCACGCCGCGCGCACGCGCTTCGTCGGCCATCAATTCCGTGATCCGGCCCATGCCCCCGATCGCGTGCCCCCACCTGCCCGCCTTGCCGTTCACCTCGCCAAAGCAATGGTGCAGCAGCACATAGGCCGACCCGGCCGTGTACGGACTGGCGTAGTTGCCGACCACCGAGTCCCAGCCGAGCACCGCCTTCAGCGGGTCCGATTCGAACGTCGCGTCGAGCCAGTGCCCGGCGCTCTTGGTGAACACGTCCGCCAGGTCGCGCTTGC